>JBAZGZ010000126.1:0-5567 GCA_041652615.1 Candidatus Omnitrophota bacterium
TATGGCCATGCAGGACGATATAAATTCCGTAAAGAAGTATCAGGCCCACAAGAATACGTGTGATAGTCTTAACTATAAGGCTCATTCCTTTATTATCAGAGTTATCCTTCACTTTTGTCCCTCTCTTCTAATTTTTTACGTGATTTTTTGCGCATTACGGTCATTACACCGATTGCCGCGGCAAATAAAACAGTGGCTTCACCCAATGTATCATAGGCGCGAAAATTTAAATTTATTGCAGAAACCAGGTTGGCAGCGTGAGTTTTTTCCCTGGCCTCGTTAAGATAGAATTCCGATACTCGCATCGCAGGATCGCCAAAAACCGGCAGGTTATTTAAAGCCTGGAAACCCATATAAAGAAAGACAGCCAGAAATACAAGAGTTGCCAGTGTGTTAAAAAACCAGCGTCCAGAAGTTGAAAAAGGCAAGTCTTCTCTTGTGGTCACCCGGATTAAGATAGCCAAGCATAAAATTTCTACCACCAACTGGGTAATGGCTAAATCCGGCGCTTTTAAGGTTAAAAACGTTATGCAAAGCCCCAGGCCGCTTACCCCCACAGCAACTACCGCAGAAAGCAGGTCCTTTACATTAATTGCAACCAAGGCACCGATAATGATAAAGATTAATAAAAGATTTATTTCGATCATTTTATTTAAATAAATAGAAGAATAATCCTACAACTCCCAGTAAGCACCAAATTAAATAAGTAGACAATATGCCATTGTGCAGGTAGCGCAGGAATCTGATTATTAAAAAGGCCGACCGTTTAAAAACTTCGTAAAGATCAAATATTTTTTCTTCTGCGAGGTGATAGATATTTTTTAGCAGAGGCATTTTTTCAATTGCATTATAAAAATCTCCTATTTTTACTTCTTGTTCCGGCAGAAGCTCCTCTCCTCCTATGAAAGAGGCACTCGTTCTTATCTTTTTCTTCATTATTGCAAAAATAATTAAACCTAAGATTAACCCCGCGATTATTAAGCCTGTGGCAAGTTGCGGTTGCCATAAACCTATTTCAATAAATCCGCCGGCGCTTTTTTGTATGAATCCCAAAATGGTAGAATATGCAAAAATACCGAAAATTAAGCAAAGTATGGAAAGAACAAGCGGTGTAAATAAAAGTAAAAACCTGACTTCTTTTACTTTCTTCCTCGGATTTCCTAAAAATATTCCCGAATTTAGTTTTAAAAATGAAGCAAGTGTAAGCCCTGAACCAATAAGGGCAAGTACTAACGATAAGGCAATTACGAATTTTAAAGTGAAAGAACCAGACGAATTCATAAAATCTATTAAACCCTGATAAATCATCCATTTAGAAATAAAACCATTTAAAGGTGGTATTCCAGAAATTGAAAAAGAGGCTATTAGGGTGGTAATAAACGTTATTGGCATAAATTTACCTAAGCCGCCTAATTGTTCAAGTTCTGCTGTACCAGCTCTTTTTTCTACGTTTCCGATGCTTAAAAACAGGCAGGATTTATATATAGCGTGATTAATCATATGAAACAATCCGGCGCTAAGCCCAAGCGGTGAACAGCAGGCAATACCAATTACCATATAGCCAACCTGTGAAACTGCATGATAGCCTAGAAGTTTTTTTATGTTATGTTGGATAAGCGCCATCATTACTGCGCAAATAATCGTAAGGCTGCCTGCGACAAGAAGAATGATTTTAGCTGTATCATCAAGAACAAAAGAATCTTTTACTATCCTTGCTAAAAGATAAATTCCTAAAAGCTTATCTAAAGAAGCCGGGAGGTATGCTACTACCGGTATACTGGCTTTTTCTGCTACCTCAGGAACCCAAGTGTGAAAAGGCATGCATCCGGCTTTAGCGAAACATCCTATGGCGATAAATACAAAGGAAAGCAAAGAAAGCGATGTATTAATGATAATGATGTTTCCGGTTATAAGGTTGCTCGTAGTCAAGTAAATATAGATCAAAAAGCCAAACAGAAGGAAACCGTCGCTACCTCCTACGATAATAAAGGTTTTTTTTGCTACCTTTGCAATGTCTGCATCAGTATCCGAATAAAGATTAACCAATTTAAAAAGAGCCATCCCAAGAAATCCCCAAAAAATAAGAATGTAAAGGAGGTTACCGCTAAAGACGACCCCTAAAGAAGCAATGGAGGTAAGAAAAAACCAAAAATAATATTCAACCTTTTTAGTTTTTATAAAACCCAAAGAATAAACAAAAATAACGGCAGTAAAGAAAATAATGAATGTGCCGACTAATTTTGAAAGAGAGTCAAAAAGTAAAACGTTTTTAAAGTCCATATTGCTTTTTTAATTTTTCCGTTTTTTCTATAGACAGTCGTATCAGGTCATCACCTTTTAAAATTCTTTCTCCGGTTTTAAGAAATGCGGCGCTTCTTTCGGTGCAGCAATAACAGGGGTCTACTGCGGCAAGCGTAAGCGCGGCATCGGAAATTGTGTAACCAGGCACGGTGACTAAGTTAGTGGCAACATTTACAAATGAAGGTGCTCTGATCTTGTGGCGTACTGGCCTATTTGTGCCATCGCTTCTTACGTAATGGAAGCATTCTCCCCTGGGGGCTTCCACCCTTCCTACGCCCTCTCCAGGCGTAATATCACGCACTTCCACCTCGATATCGCCTTTGGGTATTCTATCCAGGCATTGTTCAATTATCGAGCAGGATTCGAACATTTCTAAAATTCTTACTAAGAGTTTAGCGTGGATATCACCTTCTTTTTGCAATATTACCGACCATTTTACTTTATCGTAGCACGCATAAATATCGTCTCTGCGCACATCAATGTCTATTCCACTGGCTCTTGCTGTGGGGCCTACTGCTCCAAAAGATATGCCTTCTTCTTTTTTTAAAACTCCTATGTCTTTTGTTCGGGTCTGGATTACCGGATCATCCTGCACGGCATTCTGAAACATTTTTAAAGTAGGATACAAATTTTTTATTGTTTTTCTTATTATTGGATAATCCTCTTCTTTGATGTCGCGCCTTACTCCGCCTATTTTCATCATAGCGTAGTTTTGCCGGTTTCCGGAAATTAATTCAAATAAATCTAAAACCGGCTCTCTGGCTTTCCATGCCCACATCCAAATTGTGTTATATCCGATGAAATGTCCGGCTAGGCCGAGCCACAAAAGATGGGAATGCAGCCTTTGCAATTCATCAATGATCATTCTTATGTAATTAGCCCTCTCTGGTATTCCAATTCCCAAGAGGTCTTCTACGGCCAGGCAATAAGCAAAAGGATGCGAAGTTGAGCATATGCCGCAGATTCTTTCCACAAGGAAGGTCACCTGGTCCCAGTGCTTATCTTCAGCAAGTTTTTCTATGCCACGGTGGTTATAGCCGATATCGATTTCCAGCTCAACAACATGTTCACCTTCAACAATGAGCTTGAAGAATTCAGGCTCTTCCTGAAGAGGGTGATACGGACCAATAGGAACAATTCTTCTTTCAGCCATTTTTTCTACTCTTTCTTAAAGGATAATCATCTTTTGGCCAATCATCGTCAAGGAGAAAATGCGCGAGTTTCGGATGGCCGATAAATTTTATTCCCAGCATCTCGTGAATCTCCCGCTCTACCCAGTCACTTGCTTTAAAAATATCAATAAGGGAATCGATTTCCGGATTGTTTTTGTCTAAAAATATCCTGGCATTAAACATTTCTCCGGTTTTATCAAAACTGAAGTGATACAGGAGCTCAAAGCTATTTTCGTTATCTATCCCGCTTATCGTCGATAAGCGCATTTTCATGTTTTTATAAAGAAAGGTTGCAACTTGTTTTATGTCTTTTTTCTCGATGGTAAAATAAATCCTCTTTGGGTTTTTAACTACCCATTCTTTTGTCTTGTTCTTTAAGGCGTTTTTTACTTCTTCTTTTATCATTTTTAATGCTTTTTAAAACTGTTATTAACACCGCAAAAACGCTAAATTCCGCAAAGTCGCAAAAAAATCTTTTCAATTTTGCGGCTCATTTTGTGACTTTCCTTATAAGTTTCGCAATTCCGGCAATAATTGCTTCCGGTTTTGGCGGACAGCCTGGTATATAAACATCCACCGGCATAATTTCATCTAACGGAGATTTCATCGAATAACTTCCTTTAAACATATTCATCGAACACGGACATGTCCCTACAGCCACGATAATACAAGGTTTTGGCGCCTGCTCATACACTCTCATAAAACGTTTTAACGCTTTTTTATTCATTGCGCCGGTAACTAAAATTGCGTCCGCGTGCCTTATGCTTCCTACAAGCTGAATTCCGAATCTTTCAATGTCAAACCTTGGAGTGAAACAATCCAGGATTTCAATGTCGCAATTATTGCAGGATCCGACGCTGGCATGAAAAACCCACAACGACTTAGTTAAAATTTTTTCTTTTAAACCCATTATAAACCTTTTATTGCCAAAATAATGCCTAATATCCCCAAAGGAAAAAGGAAAAACCAGAAAAACGTCAAAATTTCTTTTATGCGTAAACGCGGATTTATATTTTTGATTACAGAAATTAATAATACAATAACTAGATATTCAGCAAGCAATATAAGATGTTTGTATATGGGGCTGCTCGCTGCTATTTGCCCAAATAAACAAATTATAAAGAGCGGCAGAGAAAAGTAAAGCAATGCTTTTGTTGTTTTGTAAAATCCTAAAAGCGGCCCGGAATATTCAATTGTCGTGCCGGACATTATCTCCTGTTCGGCTTCAGCCGCGTCAAAAGGCACGATGCATAGTTTTGCCTGGAGATAAAAAAGCGCCAAAATAAAAGCAATTGTGCCGGAAAAACTTTTCAGATTCATGCCTTGGCTTATTTGGCTGTTTATGATATCGGTTAACATCAGATTGCCTTTGGTTTTTATTATGATAATTACCAAGCTAACGATAAATACAAATTCATAGGAAAGCATAAGTTTGGTTTCTCTGGTGGCCCCAACCAACGCTAAAGGATTACGTGAGCTTAGCGCGCCTAAAATAATAAAAAGAGAAGGAATAATAAGCAGGTAAAGTATAACCAGGATGTCGCCGACAAAGCTTTTATTAAGAAAATAGCTTCCTCCTACCATCACGCTAAAAACAATGACCGCGGAAAAACTTATTATCGGCGAAAAAATAAATAAGATTCTTGACGCCCCTTTCGGCACCAGGGTTTCCTTTAAAAATAACTTCATGATATCAATAAAGTTTTGGTACCATGGCGGGCCAATCCTGTATTGGAACCGGGCAGTGAGCTTTCGTTCCAGCCACCAGCCTAAGCCTCCTATAAAAAAGGAAAAAAATAATCCCGGAAAAATTAAATAATCAATAAGCGCTCTCATCTCTTTTTGTATAACACCTTATCGTCAAGGAACCATTTTTTAGAATGTTTAACCGCCAGATATTCAGATACAATATAAATGTTTTGCGTTATGTCATCCGCGTCTATATCTCTGATTTCTATTGCTTGGTGCGGACAGCTTTCCAAACAGAGTTTTTTTTCTTTTCCGATACAGAAGTCGCATTTGGAATCAAGAAAATCAAGAAAATCAGCAAAGATGACGCCAAACGGACAAGCAATAGCGCAGGTTTTACAGGAA
>JBAZGZ010000127.1:0-5479 GCA_041652615.1 Candidatus Omnitrophota bacterium
CATAACCCGACAACAGGATTTCCTCTCCTGCTTTAAGCGTATTTAAAACATTTATTTCTTTACTTTTATTAAATTCCATCTTATTTCTTAATATTTTAGTAACCTATCGTCATTCGGTTGTGGTTGCGCGGCTCGTCACGGTTGCGTTTTACGTATAACGTTTGACGATAAACGAAACGAAGTGCGCAACCGTTTGACGCAACCGGTTTTTATGCGCGTCCCACGTACTCACCAGTAGCCGTATCAACCGTAATAACGTCTCCCTCTTTTATAAAAAGCGGGGCATTGAGTTTGTAGCCGGTTTCAAGAATAATCTGTTTTCTGGCGGTGCCTTCAGTGTCTCCTCTTAAGCCAACAGGAGCTTCGATGACTTTTAAATCAACCCTGGGTGGCAGCTCCAAAGAAACAGGCTTATTATTGTAATATAAAAATTTAGTTTCTGAATTTTCCTTAATATAATTTTTCGCATCCCCCACAACCTCTTCACTCAACACAATCGTATCATAAGTTTCCATATTCATAAAATTATATCCGGATGAATCATGGTAAAGATACTGGGCGCTATGCGCATCTAAACGTGCCTCATCCACCTCATCGTCGGGATTAAATCTTTGTTTTATAACCCTGCCGTCTTTTAAATTTTTGATATAAACCTGATAACAAGCCCTATAATTTCCCGGCGTTCTGTGATCCATATCAACCACTATATACAAATCACCTTTTTCATTAATAACTGTGCCCTTATGCATGCCAGACGCTCGCATATTTCCCTCCGTTATCGATTACCTATACCTTTGATTACTTTTAAAATCCTTCACACTAGTGGAGCCATTCCGGCCAAAAGCCAAGACTCCCTCCTTAAGCATAAATCTCAATACACATTCATCCAGCCCTTGTATCAAGGGCTGGATTCATCCCACGAGTTACGCCAAGAGATTTCTGCGAAGGATTGAATTGCTTTTTTATCGCAACCAGCCTGAAAAATACAGAATAGCATAAAGGAAACAGGCATATACGCACAAAAGTATCCAGAATCCAATACATCCAGGTGTGCTGGCTTATTAAAAAAAATAACAGCATCACAATCGAACCGAATATAATAATAAAAAACTGCCAAATTATAAATACTTTCCTTGCGATATTATTCAATAAAAACAGAAACACCCCGAGTATTATCCCAATAACCGCAAAAGATGTAGCATATAACGGCGGCATAAAAACAAGATCCTGATAAACCCCCAAAGGCGATATGATTAAACTTTTAAATAGAGAAAAATGCGCTATATTTTCCATACGCTGTAACATCGCGCGCACCGGAGAAAGCAGTATAACCGCGTTACTTAAAATAATGAATATGGCTAATATCTTTATTGATAGAGTCAGTTTGCGCTGCATGTTTGATTTTTCAAAAAAGTATTCTCAAATATTCAAGTAACAAGACGCGCTGCGTAACGCATGACAGCTGATATTTACTCCAACCGGCAATCCCGCTATATGCGTTGAGTCAGTTTTTATTTTCACGGCTAAACAGGTGTGCTTGCCGCCCAGCCCCATCGGACCGATATTCAAAGAATTGATTTTATTTAATAATTGCTTTTCAAGTTTATCGAGAAATTTATCCTTGTTTTTATTGTCTACCCTGCCAATTAAAGCTTTTTTTGCAAGCAGTAAAGCCGTGTCAGACGTTCCCCCTATCCCTACACCTAAGACAAAAGGCGGGCAACTTTCAGGACCGGCTATTTCTATGCTTTCAAGAATAAAATCTTCTATTTTCTTAAAATCCACTGTTGGATTAAACATTTTAAGCCGCGATTTATTCTCACTGCCGAAACCTTTCGGGAATATTGTAACTTTTACCCCTTTTATATGCGGAGAGAATTCTAGGTGCGAAATCACCCCTTTATATGAGGGATTATCTCTATCGAATGGTGCAACAGTTGAGGCACGCAAATAATTATTTTTATAGCTGGAGATAACCGCGTTTTCTATCTCCTCAACGACCGAGCCGGAAACTGATTTATTCTTGCCTATTTCAATAAAGATTATTGGCAATCCTGTATCCTGACAAATAGCCAGCCCCTCTCGCTTTGCAATCTTCGCGTTTTCCAGGATAAGCTCAAGGGCGTGACGGGCTTTTTTATTAGTTTCACTGATATAAGCTTTATTTAAAAGCGTCAAAATATCCTTTCGCAAAGAAAAATTTGCCTCTTTAACTATTCTTTCTATTTGTTTTTGTATTTGTTGCTTCATTGGATCCTCAACATTTTATGGAGTTGTGCAAGGATCATTACATCTATATCTTTACTTTTATAGATATCCTTAAAATGCGTAAGCTTAGGGACTAAAAGATTCTCAAAAGGATTTTCCGGCTGTAAGATAAAAGGGATATTTGCTTTCAGTTCTTTAATTATCTTGATTGACTCAAAAACATCCTCGCAGGTGGTATCCTTGCCGATAACTGCTTTGATAAAAACTTGTTTCTGGAGCGCAATCTTTAAAAATTCCCGGTGTTGGTTCCAAAACTCACCGGCACCGGTTGAAGAAGGAAATTTAAAATCCATCGCTACTACATCAACACAATCTATTATCTCCTTAAGATTATGGTACAAAATACCATTTGTTTCAAGATGGATACTCTTGCCTGCGCCGGATAAAAACGGAGACAACAATTTGATAAATTTCCAATTAAGAAGCGGCTCTCCTCCGGTCAAAGACACCGAAGCAAAACTATCGAATGAACAGATTTCTTTAAAAACTTCTTCAACGGTTTTTTCCTTGCAGGAATCGAGCTTTGTATCGCAAAAGCTACATTTCAAGTTGCAACCATAGAAGCGAACGAATATCTGTTCCTCGCCCTGATATATCCCTTCACCCTGGATACTTTTAAAAATTTCTGATATTTTAGCTTTCATGTTTCACCACAGATTAACACAGATAAAAATCACAGATAGTCACAGATTCTTTACGAAATAACCAATAACCCAGAGACAAGATACAAACAAATTCCAATACCCAATAACCAATTACCAAACAGAAATGTTTGTTTTGGTTATTGAGATTTGGTTATTGGTCATTATTTGGTTATTGTATCTTGGAGCTTGGTTATTTCTCCAATAATGGATCAACTAACCCTAACTCTTCAAATGCTTTAATTCTGAATCTACAACTATCACATTTGCCGCAAGGCTTGGCGCCACCATCGTAACATGACCAGGTATACTCAAACGGCACACCCAGTTTAAGCCCCAAAGTAATTATCTCTTTCTTGCTTTTATCAATCAAGGGTGCTTCTATCTTTATATTGCTCTGCTTCATGCCTTTATTTACCGCCTGCTGGAATGCCTTGAGAAACTCCGGTCGGCAATCAGGATATCCCGAATAATCCTGAACATGGGCACCGATAAATATTCTTTTCGCTCCGATACTCTCAGCCAAAGAAAAAGCATAGCTTAAAAAAACTATATTCCTTGCCGCCACATAAGTAGAAGGAATTGTACGCGCGGATAAACTCCGGTTTATCGGAACATGTTTTTTTATATCGGTTAAACTGGAATGCGTCCAAGAAAAATCCGTTTTAACAAGGTGATACTTTATTTTGTTCAGTTTTATTATTTTTTTTGCCGCCGCGATTTCCTTCTTATGCCTCTGGTGGTAATCAAAAATTAAGGCAGTAAGCGCGTATCCTCTTTTTTTAGCAAAATATAGCGCGGTGGTAGAATCCAGGCCGCCGGAAAGTAAAATAACCGCTTTTTTCATTCCTTATAAATAGCGCAAGAGCCCTCTGTCTCCCAAACACTTATTTCCTTTAAATCACATTTACCCTCGCTGACCAAAGGTTTTAATTCATTAAAAATATGACGGGCAATCTCTTCCGAGCTTGGATTTATCTTTATGAAATATGTTAATTCATTAAGATACTTGTGGTCTAATTTTTCCAAAACTAAATTCACCATCTTCTTTAAATCATGAAAATCCATAACCATACCGCCGGCATCAAGCGACTGCGAAGAAACCACCACCTCAACCTTCCAATTATGCCCATGAAGATTCTCGCATTTGCCCTTATAGGCACGCAAGGAATGAGCAGCGCTAAAACTTGAAATTACTTTGATTTCGTACATATTAATATAATTAGGAAACGCTGATAACCCTTGGTTTTGCTATATCACGCTTTAAAAATAATTTTGCCAGCTTCATAAAACCTGTTGGCTCATCGGTAACATAAAAATCCCGCTTACCGTTTACTTTTCTAATTCTTAAAATATCATTCTGCAAAAGCACCTTCTTTGTATGCAAAGCCACTTGCTCGGCAGAATCTACAATACATATATTTTTAAGATAGCGCGCAATCTCCTTTTTAAGAAGCGGGTAATGCGTGCATCCAAGTATGATTACATCAATATCCATATTTTTTAAATTCCTAAGATACATCTCCATAACCCCATCCACGATTTTACCATTAAGTATACCCTCTTCAACCAGCGGAACAAAAAGCGGGCAGGCTTTTGAATAAACCTTAACGCTTTTATCATTTTTTTTCATAGCATGCTCATAGCTTCCGCTTATAATCGTCGACCGCGTTCCTATAACTGCGATTTTTTTGTTTTCTGATAACTCAAGAGCCTTATTCGCTCCGGCCTCAACCACACCAAGAATCGGCACGCTAAAAATATCCTTCAAATAGTCAAGCGCAAGGCTTGAAGCAGTATTGCAGGCAACAACAACAGTTTTTACTTTTTTCTTAAGCAAAAATAGTATATTTTCTGTGCTAAATTTTATTATTGTAGTTTTGGACTTATTCCCATAAGGAACCCGCGCGGTATCGCCAAAATAAATTATATCCTCATTGGGAAGTATTCTCTCCATCTCCTTTAAAACCGTAAGCCCGCCTACACCTGAATCAAAAATCCCGATAGCTTTTTCTCTCATATTCATATCCTTTTTGGTACATAAATTACCACGAATGCAACTCTTCCCCGTTCGTGTCTACCTCCGGGCCAAAGAACTATAATCTTTATTCATGGAAACTATTGCAAGGGTAATTGCTTCAGCGATCTGTCTCTGATAAGAATCTTTTCTTAAAAATTTCTCTTCATAACGATTACTAAGATAACCTGCCTCAACTAAGACTGCCGGCACATATGCAAGCCTCAGCACATAAAAAGGAGCTTTTCTTGGCGATTTGATTTTGAACCCCAGGCTCCTGAAAGAGAAATAAATCGAACGCGACAGATCTACCGATAGAGAGTAATTCTTCGTAAGAGCGATATCCCAAAGTATTGCCTCGGCATCTCGTGATAGTTTATAGGAATAAAAATTTTCTTCTTTTGCTAATTTTAGCGCACGATTCTGGCTGTCAAGACGCGTTGGAGAAAGATAATAAACCTCAGCTCCTCTAAAACGGCGCGAACGATTAGAATTGCCGTGAATACTTATAAAAGCATCGGCGTTATTTCGTTTTGCAATATCAACCCTTTGC
>JBAZGZ010000128.1:0-5456 GCA_041652615.1 Candidatus Omnitrophota bacterium
AAGCGTATATAAAAATGACAACAGACAATTCACCTTATCCAAAGGCGGCCTACGGTTCCTATCTTTAAACTTAAAATTCTCTTTCTGGGCAACTATCAGATTATCAAAAACACTGAAATAAGTATTCGCCGATTCACCTTCAATACCACGGAGAATATCCAGTTGACTATTTCTCTGTAATCCCTCTAAAGACTGGGTAAGCCTGTTAGAAGCACTGCTCAAACTATCAACCTCTAATTTTTCCGGATGATCCCTTAATGCCCTCTGCAATACGTTCCGGCAATTTGCGATCTTTCCGGTCAATATTGACCTGGCTATATTCGCAGAAAATACCGGATCATCGGCAAGCCTGTATTGTTCTCGCCTTAATAAAACATTGCCGGAGATTTTACCTTGCACACTGGCTAAAAATTTACCGTACTCCGTCAAAAAACTGATTGCCACATTATTCTCAGCGCAAAATCCCATTAAAAACGGGCTCATAGAAACCTGCCCAAAACAAACTATGCCGCCAATTGTATGAACAGGAATCTGCAAGCAAACTTTGTTTTCTACCGTCACAATTATGGTTTCTCTCTCTTTAGAAAGATACGCCCCTTGAGTAGTGATAAATAAAGTATTAAGATATTTTTTCATAGCTCTTTTGTTTCCTTTTCTAAATACTGTTCAACCGAAGAATTGCATCCCACTACCTTGGGAAGGCATATATCAACAAGTGAACAGGAATCACACTTAGGCGAGAGGTTCGGCAAAGGGGTTTTGCCGGCTGAAATAAACTCATGCAAACGTGCCGCCGCGTCTTTAGTTATATTACGGAGAACCTCATCAAATTCCACATCAAAACGATGCCGTGTCTTACCGTAAAACAGCGCTCCCTGTTTTATACTTACTCCAAGCATTTCCTCAAGACATAAAGCCTGCGCGCATAATTGAACCTTATCACTGTCATCGGATTTAGGCTTACCGCGCTTATATTCCACAGGAAAAGGTATCGGCTTTCCACAACCTACCGGTTTATGAAATTCAACAACATCCGCCTTACCTATTAAACCCAATTCCAAAGACCGCAAAGGGATACCCCTCTCAATCAAGACTTCCTTACGTTTTTTAGTGCCTTCCTCATGGACATCATCGTGCATAATTCTACCCTCGGCAGTAAACCGATTCTCAATCCATACCTGCTCAATATGAATCAACGCACACTGCCGGGAGCAAAAACGAAATGCTGTAAAGCTGATAATTGCAACAAGTCTTCTTCGGAATACATCATCAAGCATCCCTCAACAATTTTTCAATCTGTTCCGGCGCGGGCAAATCTTTTGCCAGTTCCTGCGGGATTTTAGAAACGATCCTGTACTTAGCAACGCCGATAGGCTTTTTGGTCTCCCGCAAAGCATATTCCACTATCGTTTTATTCTTTTCCTTACATAAAATAATACCGATTGAAGGATTCTCTCCGGGCTGGCGCACAAGATCATCCAGAACCGCCAGATAAAACTGCATCTTACCGACGAATTCCGGCTTGAACTTACCGACCTTCAATTCCACCGCAACGAGACATTTAAGCCGGCGATGATATAAAAGAATATCAATGAAAAACTCTTCACCGCCGATTTCAATCCGGTATTGGTTTCCTATAAAAGCGAACGCCCCGCCCATTTCGGATAAAAAACGGTTAATTTTTGCCAACAGCGCACGCTCTAACTCCGCTTCCACGTATTCTTCGCCTAAAGAAAGAAAATCAAACGTATACTCATCTTTAACCGCAAGAATCGCCCGATCTTTAACCGGAGCGGGAAGGGTTCTTTTGAAATTGGTCTGATTGGCCAATGTCCTCTCGTATGCCTTACTCTCAATCTGATGGATAAGCACGTTCTTTGTCCACCCCATACGCCGAGTCATGCGGATGTAAAACTCGCGTTCCAACGCATCTTTGCAACTCATCAAAATGATGATGTTATGTGTCCACCCAATTACTCTCACCAATGGTGAGAGTTTTTCGTTTTGTGCGTATGCCTGATAAAACTGCTTCATTCGCCAAAGATTCTGCGCAGAGAAACCTTGCATACCGGAAAATTCAATTTGCAAATCTCTGGCTAACTTTTTAACCACCGCTTTTCCCCAGCTATCGCCTTTCTGCCGAGATACAATCATTTTGCCTATATCCCAATAAAGCGCGATAAGTTCTTTATTAACTGCCTTGAGAGCTTCATACTGAGCGGCGCGGATGCGAGATTTAATATTCTGCAACAAAACACCGTATTCTTTTGATAAACGGCTTTTCATAAACCCCTTTCCTAAATTATCCCGTAACCGTTATTAATTTCTATCAAAGGAATGATGGCTTCCATGTATCCTAAAAACTGACCATCGTATCTTCCTTCCCACTTATACAGCTCACTATATCCATTTATTGATCTGCATATCCACTTAAATTGTGCCGAATCTATTTTAAAAAACCTAATCTGAACGCTGTTACGTATTATATCGATCGAATTAACTTTTTGATGACGTTCTAAAGAATCGGCTATCTCTGTTGATACAATAACTGTCCGCGTATCAGCGTCAATGACGCGCCCAAGCTTCGCAACTTCAGGAAAATCATTTTGTTTTTCTCGTTTTATTATCTCTTCTGCCTTCTGAGAGAAGTCCCCATAATCGCTCATTAATTCTAACCTCATGGCTTCGGTAACAGCTTCTGTAGCATTTTTGGTTTCAATAGTTTTATTTTTAAATAATCTACTCAATACATTTTGCGAAGTCCCAAATTGTGGATTATCTGGCATTAAAGAGTCTACAACCTTAAAGCTCCATATTTCTGCTTTACCTTTTTCGCTATGCCTGTTAACGCGTCCGCCAATCTGTATTAAGCTTGCCGCACTGCAATGTTCGCGAAAAGCTGTCGCAAAAGAAAGATCCATACCGGCCTCTACACAACTCGTTGCCACTAAAACCCAATCACTGTCCTCTTTATCATTTAGCCGCGTTTTAATCCGTTCTATTATGGAATTTCTATCTTTAGGCGTTAAAGCTGTTGATAAATGTATTACTTGTTTATTTTTCTTTTTAATTTTTGACGCCAATACTGCTGCTGATTGAACTGTATTTACAATAACCAGGCGTGGGCCTTGCTTTGAATAAACAAAGTCTATTAAATTATCGGCGTTCATTGACTGCTCACAAGACTTATAAATAACTCTTGCGCTTTCCTCCTCATGAACGTCACGACGAACATCATTAGGCAAAATAAACGCTACGCTCTTTGGCTGACTCACAATTCTTTCATTTAGCCAAAACTGCGGTAGCGATCCCGACGCCAGAACAAAATAACAGCGCCAACTTAGCGTAAGTTCTTCTATCCACTTCCACGCCTGCGGCCATAAATATGTTGGGATAGCCGCATGCGCTTCATCTAAAAAAATGGCCGACCCCGGTAACGCGTGTAGTTTCCTCAAGCGTGCAGGGTGATTAGCTGATAAGGTTTCAAAAAACTGCACAGCCGTTGTTACCACAATGGGCGCGGTCCATAAAACCGCGTATTGACGTAACTCTTCTTCGGAAAAATCAGCCTGATGATGCAATTCCGTTACAATTTCTTCAGGGTTTTCCCCAGGCAGCACTATCGATTTCCTGTATATTTCAACCGACTGCTTAATGATGTTGGTATAAGGCAAAACTACAAAAATATGCCTCAACTTTTTTGCCTGAGCAACACGCAATAAGTACGCCATTACAGCGGTAGTTTTTCCTGTGCCCACAGGGCTGTCACACGCATAAATCGCCTGACTCATATCGGCATTGCGGCATGTCCGATAAATTTTTTGCCGCTGGCTGTTCCTAACTCCATCCGGGTTTTCTTGAGATAATCCCGCGACATAACTATCCAAAGCTGTCAGTCGTTCTTCCCACCGACTTTTTATTTGTTCACGTTCATCCTTTGTCGCACTATAGTGATACGCTGTATCTCCGTAATCAGCATCCACAAGGCAGGAAAAAGCAAGGCGCCGGGTTAACGCACTCCAGCCTGTTTTTTCAGTTTCTTTTCTGAAACAAATTGGTCCGCAATAACGCTCATGTTGTTTTATATATTCAGGAAGTAATGCATTAGTCCGAGCGTAAATCGCCTCGTCTCGCAAGAATAATTTATCTCTTGCCCTTTCTTGAGGAATAGAGCACAACCCAATATGATGTCCTTGCACAAACTGTGCCTCCGCGCTTTTGTTAAATTGACATAGTTGTGCTGTCCCGGCATCCACATGGTTAATAGGCAAACTTTTTTTACCGCCGCTGTTTAACACTCTCTGATTTTCTTCATCAAGCTTACCTAAATCATGCATCAGGGCCGTTGACTTTATCACCTCTCCCAACAAGCGATCACCCCCATTAAAAAATTCAACCATAGCAGATACATTTTGCTCGGCTCGCTTTACAACGCCAGCAACATGGTCAGCATATGACTGAACAGGGATACCTCTATCTTTTTTTGCGCTATGCGCTAACGGCTCTATGCTATTCATTCATCAAATCTCTGAATGATTGTAATTTATTTTTCAATGTTTCCAGTAATTCAATAGGTACATCATAATCATCCCACGATATTGAAGGCTTCCCAGTATCTTCTTTATTTTTTCTCTTAGGCGTCAAGGCGTCGATTAACGCAAAATCCGAACAAGATCCCAAAGCACTGGTATGTTCCATATACCATGCATGGCGAATCCCAACATACGGCCTAATATATGATGCGGTATGCGGATATGCCTGCGGGATAAGCCGTAACATTACATTAATATCTTCTTGCGTACAATCGGTCTTTTTAGCCGCTGTAGGATTAATGAAAAAAGGTACGCAATATACTCCATGTTTTACAATTCTATACGCAAGTGGGGCCATACCTCTATCCTTATCACCCTCAACCCCGGCCTTGCTTGTATTAGTCATACGTTCAATATCAACGGGACTTATTGACACACCAAGCCCAAATTGTACAACGCCTGTTTTAATTGTTGTTGATTTACCTTCTTCAAGGAATGTGTTTCCAAAAAGTCTACCATCCCAATACTTATTTTTAAACTTCGCCCCATCTCCATCAAGTTCTTTTTCGATTTCTTTACGATCACGGCCGCGATGCTCAAGAATATAAAATCTTTCTTGATCTAATTTATACTTATCTGCAATATCCTTCCAGACCGGCCCTTCTTTATCTTCAACCAAATCGCGCAATTTACGTTTAAAAGAAACCGGTGATATTTCACCTCGGCCATCTTGTCTTTGACGCGGATCACTTTCCCTATCCGGGTCGCCATTAGGATTCGAATTTCTGACTTCAATAACCAACAACCCCGTCGCTCTTTTTAGATCATTTTCGTTAACCATAATAATCCTCCTGGTATAATCCTCACCCGTATATTGGGTAAGGAAGGTTACTGTGATAAAATAGAACAAAATTTCTTGTAGGG
>JBAZGZ010000129.1:0-5455 GCA_041652615.1 Candidatus Omnitrophota bacterium
CGTAAAACGCAACCGTGACGAGTTGCGCAACCACAACCGAATGACGATAGGTTACTAAAATATTAAGAAATAAGATGGAATTTAATAAAAGTAAAGAAATAAATGTTTTAAATACGCTTAAAGCAGGAGAGGAAATCCTGTTTTCGGGTTATGTGTATACAGCAAGAGATCAAGCGCATAAGAAGCTGGTTGATTTAATAAAAAAAAATAAAAAGCTGCCGCTTGATTTGACGAACCAAATTGTTTATTATTGCGGGCCGACAGAAACACCAAAAGGTAAAGTTATAGGTTCAGCTGGGCCTACAACAAGCAGCCGGATGGATGAATTTGTCGAGTCATTATTAAAAAAAGGACTCTTGGGTATGATTGGGAAAGGCAGGCGTTCTGAGAAAGTGCGAGAATTGATTAAAAAATATGCGGCAACTTATTTTGTTGCTCCTGCCGGTTGTGGCGCTCTTTTATCCAAAAAAATTATCTCTAAAGAATTAATCGCTTTCAAAGAGCTGGGGCCTGAGGCAATCTATAAATTGAAAGTCAGGGATTTCCCATTGGTCGTGGCTATAGATTCAAAGGGAAGAAGCATATACGCAGATAATAGATAGCAGAGGACAGAGAACAGAAAAATCTTTAAACAAAAAAGAGAGAAATGCTTAAAACAATTTTTATTTATATTTTAAAGCCGCATTTAAGCGGTATTTTTTTTATTGTTTCCGCAGTGATTTTAATTTTTATTTCCTGGCAGCTTTATTCATACGTGAAAGGTAAAAATAAAAAAATGCCGCTCCCTGTTGTTATTGTGTCAGGTTTCACTATTTTTATGGGCGCAGAGAGCCTGATTCTTTCATTTGCAAATAACGCAGACGGGAAAAATTTTGTCTACATTTTTTTAATAAAGGTTATTATGTTTATTGCCGGTATAGTGGCAATTTCTTTAGGCATATTTTTGCTTAAATTAAAAAAATGGGCCAGGTCGCTCGTCCTGTGGCTTACGGTTATCTCCGGCCTTATAGACATACTCATTACCCTAACCGGAGCTGATTTTACTTTTGTCGCGGCGGAGTTAGGAATCTATTCGGTAATATTTACTGCTTATTATCTGGGGCTTGATAAAAAATATTTCAAAAAAGAGCATGAAGGATTTTCTTTGTATCCTGATGCGGCAATAAAGAAGGAAAAAGAGAGTTTTTTTGACTGGCTTAAAGAGGAAAAGTAGAGAGTAGAGGGTAGAGAGTAGAGAGATGGGAAAAAACCAGAAATTTTTAAAGACGCTAAATTCTTTAAATAAAATAATGGTAATAATTTCTCTCTACTCTCTACTTTCTACCCTCTACTTAAAATAATCTAAAGATATTAAGGAGGGAAAATATGAAAAGAAATGACGGCAGGGATTTTAACGAGTTGAGAAAAATCAATATAACCAAAAATTACATTAAATACGCGGATGGCTCATGCCTTATTGAGCTTGGCAACACGAAGGTGATTTGTACCGCAACCGTGGACAGGAATGTCCCTTTGTTTTTAAGAAATTCAGGGACTGGATGGGTTACTTCCGAATATGGAATGCTTCCCCGTTCGACTCAAACACGTATGCCGCGAGAAAAAAAATCAGGCAGGACCGCGGAGATACAACGTTTAATTGGTAGGTCATTGCGCAGTATCGTTGATTTGAGATGCCTTGGGGAACGGACTATATATGTCGATTGTGATGTTATACAGGCTGACGGCGGAACGAGGATATCCTCAATCATTGGCGGATTTTGCGCGCTTAGCGATTGTTTGCACGGACTTTTAAAAAAAGGGACAATAAGTAAGATATGCATAACTGATTTTTTAGCTGCGGTGAGCGTGGGCATATGGAAGGGCAAGTACATCCTTGATTTAGATTTTAGCGAGGATTCAGAGGCGGAAGTTGATATGAATATAGTAATGAAATCTTCCGGTGAGTTTATAGAGCTGCAGGGCACAGGCGAACATGGTTCATTTTCCAAGGATGACTTAAATGCCATGATTGATTTGGCAAAGATTGGTCTTGAGCGGATATTGGATACGGAAAGAATGCTGTTTAAGGATATTTTACCGGTACAAAATTTTAAATAAGGAAGTAACATATTGTTTCCAGTGGTTTTGGGGTAATAAAATATTTTATAGCGTAGAAGAAAGAGGTGACCATGAGAGTTGTTCAAGTGATTGTTTTGTTTTTGAGCATTTTACTTTATTCAGGATGTCTTACCGGGGATAAGGATAAAAATAATTCTAATAAAAACGTTGAGACATACAAAGTAGATTTGGATGGGGATTTTTTACCTGAAACAATTGAGATTGAAAATCGTTTCGAGACAGACAAGAATTCGGTGATTAAAATAACAAAGGGGCAAAAAGATAAAAAGAAAAAAGCTATTGAATGCACCTTTACAATCCCGGGATATTATAAAAAAGTAGAATTTACGGATTTAAATGATGATGGAATTAAACAAATGGCGGTTTATTATGATACAGAAGGTGATTACCTTAATCTTGCCATTTATAAATTAAAGAATAATAAAATCATAAAGATGTTCTCAGTGAGCAGCAATTGCGATATTGAAGCTGATTTTACGTCTTTGCTTGCAAGGGTAAAAGTAGGAAAAAGCAAAGATGGCAGTAATGATTGTGCAGGCGCAGTAACCGCATACTGGGAAGTTTGGGTTTATACCGGAGAACACTTTATAAAAGAGAAGTAATGATAATTCGGCTATGTAATTTTTCTTCGCCAGAAGAGCTTGAAAAATTACAGCCTCATTAGAATTATCCCGACGAATGTCGCAAAATTATAATTCGGCTAGGCCCGACAAAGTCGGGCAAGTTTCATTAGAATTTTGCGACATCTGCAGTGAGTCGGGATAATGAGCTGTTTAATGACGTTCCGAGCACAGCTTAAGCGGGGCAATGAACCCTTGTGGGCTAGAGCCGCTGATTTTTGTATTAGGCTTTGGCTGGAGATTCCCCACTTGACAATTAATGGCGGAGTTGTAAAATATTCTAAATTTTAAAGGACAAAGGCGTCCATCCCGTTGTGGAAGGACGCTATTTTTTTTGTTCCGGTTGTTTAATTCTTAAACAGATAATGCACAAAATTTAAGCAGATGAGTATAAAAATATTAGAAAAGAAAATATTGGCGAATGTTTCCGGTTCGAAAGTTATACAAATAAAAGTCCCTGCTGTTGATATTGCCAAAAAAGCCAAAGCCGGCCAATTTATCGTTCTTATGGTTAGCGAGGAAGGCGAGAGGATTCCTTTAACTATAGCTGACATAGATAGCGCTAAAACTACTCTTACTATAATTTTTCAGGAAGCGGGCCTGACTACAAGGCTTTTGGGTAAACTAGAAGTCGGGGAGGCCTTATATGCCCTTGCCGGACCTTTAGGCCACCCCACAGAAATTCATAAATACGGAAAAGTTATTATTGTCGGCGGCGGCGTGGGGATTGCGGAAATCTATCCTGTTGCTAAAGCTTTCAAAGAAGCAGACAATGAAGTAACGACAATTTTAGGGGCACGGACCAAAGATTTGCTTATTCTGGAAGAGGAATTGAAAAAAATATCGGATAATTTTTATATAACCACAGATGATGGCACTTTCGGTAAAAAAGGTTTTGTTACGGATATCCTGAAAGAGTTATTAGTCTCTACGCTATCCACTAAACGCTATACACTAGTATACGCTGTCGGGCCCATACCGATGATGCGTAAGGTTGCCGAGACAACCCTGCCTTTTAAAGTTAAAACATTAGTCTCTCTTAACGCTCTTATGGTGGATGCAACCGGTATGTGCGGCTGCTGCCGTGTAAGTGTTGGAGGAAAAACGCGTTTTAGTTGTGTTGATGGCCCTGAATTTGACGGGCATCTGGTAGACTGGGATGAGTTAATAAAAAGAAATAAGATCTATTTGGAAAAAGAACAGCATATTTGTCGGTTGAATAATCTATAAGTAGAGAGTAGAGAGGGCAGAGTAGAGAGATGAAAAATAAAATCGGATTTTTAAAAATTTTGAATTCCTTAGTTGCAATAATGGTAATAATCTCTCTCTACTCTCTACTTTTCATAAGAGGTTTAACATTGTGAAAAAAGAACCAGTAAAAATTAAAGTAGCAGAATCCAAGGTTAGAGCGAAGAATTTTGAGGAAGTTATCTTGGGCTATGGCGAAGAAGAGGTATTAGCCGAAAGTGCGCGCTGTCTTCAATGCAAAAATCCGCTTTGTATTTCCGGCTGCCCGGTTGGCATAGATATAAAAACATTTATTTATAAAATTACTAAAAAAGATTATACGGGCGCCTACTCTACCATCAGAGAGAAAAATAATTTTCCTTCCATATGCGGAAGGGTGTGTCCTGCGGAATATCAGTGCCGTAAAGCTTGCGTGTTGACTAAAAAAGGCGAGCCGTTCGCGTCCAACCAAGCGATAAACATTCATTTTCTGGAACGATTTACCGGAGATTATGGTTTGCGTCAAAGCGTTTCTACAACCGGCGAAAAATCTAAAGCCGTAAATCTTAAAAAAGTGGCTGTGGTTGGTTCCGGACCGGCAGGGATTTGCTGCGCCGGTGAGCTTGCGCGCTCAGGTATAAAAGTGGTTGTTTTCGAGGGTTTACATAAATTGGGAGGGGTATTACGTTATGGTATTCCGCCCTTCAGGTTACCTAGGAACATTCTTGATTCTGAGATAGAGTCACTTGAAAATATGGGTGTTGAATTTGTTACTAATTTTATTGTCGGAAAAAATAAAACTATCGACGAATTGTTCCAGGATGGGTTTTCGGCTGTATTCCTGGGCTTAGGTGCCGGCATACCGTCTTTTTTAGGTATTAAAGGAGAAAATCTTTGTAATATCTATTCCGCGAACGAATTCCTGACCAGAGTAAACTTAATGTCCGCGTACAAGTTTCCCCAAGCGCATACTCCGGTAAATATCGGTAAAAGTATGAGCGTTATCGGTGGCGGTAATACCGCTATGGATGCGGCGCGTTGTGCTTTGCGATTGCAGATGATGAATGGTATTAGCCCGGATACAACTGTTTTGTACCGGCGCAGTGAACAAGAGATGCCGGCTCGCCGTCTTGAGATTGAGCATGCTAAAGAAGAAGGTATAAAATTCAAACTTTTGGTTAAACCATTAGAGTTTATTGGTGATGATGTGGGTTTTGTGAAAAAAATGCGTTGTATACAATGTGAGTTAGGCGAACCAGATGCTTCAGGAAGAAGGAAACCCGTAGAAATTTCCGGAAGCGATTTTGAAATTGATTGCGATATTGCGATAGTTGCTATAGGGTTAAACGCGAATGAAATATTAACTAAGGTTACCCCGGCATTAAAGACGGATAAATATGGCGATGTCATTGTTGATGTCGAAACTATGGAAACATCGATAAAAAATGTTTTTGCCGGAGGAGATATTGTTGGGGGAGAAGGAACCGTAA
>JBAZGZ010000130.1:0-5441 GCA_041652615.1 Candidatus Omnitrophota bacterium
AGACTTAAAATCGACAATATCGAAATTATTATTTTATTTAACTTGACACAGGGTGTTTACAAAATTAAAATTGTAAAATACATAATTCCAAACCGGAGTTCATAACCTTAAAAAAAACAATATGGCACAAGTAAGTTTAAAAAATGTGTATAAGCGGTATAACAGCGAATCCGCGGCTGTTAAGAATGTAAGTTTAGGCGTGGAGAGCAAAGAGTTTCTTGTTCTTCTTGGCCCTTCAGGCTGTGGTAAGTCAACAACTCTGCGTATGATCGCAGGCCTTGAATGCCCCACAGAAGGTGATATTTATATCGGCGACAGATGGGTGAATAATGTTCCTGCCAAAGATCGTAATATCGCCATGGTTTTTCAGAACTACGCGCTTTATCCGCATATGAGCGTTTACGAAAATATGGCGTTTGCGCTCAAACTTCGCAATTATTCCAAAACAGATATCGATAAACGCGTTAAAGAAGCCGCTCAAATTTTAAGCATTACGCATTTATTGAATCGAAGGCCGCGTGAGCTTTCCGGTGGAGAAAGGCAAAGAGTTGCCGTGGGAAGGGCAATAGTGAGAAAGCCTCTTGTGTTTTTATTCGATGAACCTTTAAGTAACCTTGACGCAAAACTTCGTGTCCAGATGCGCACCGAGCTTCATAAACTCCATCTGAAGATTCAAACCACCATGATTTATGTTACTCATGATCAGACTGAAGCCATGACGCTTGGCGATCGTATTGCCGTTATGAAAGATGGTAACCTTCTTCAGCTGGACACGCCTCTAAATGTGTATAACAATCCGGTTAATAAATTCGTCGCTGGTTTTATCGGTTCTCCTCCGATGAATTTCATGAAAGGAAAGATTATCAAGAAAAACGGAGGGATTTATTTTGATGAAGGTAATTTCAAGATAAAGGTATTGGAAGGAATGTACCCAAAGTTGAATAGCTATATAGAAAAAGAAGTTTTCTGCGGCTTCAGGCCGGAAAATATCTACGATAAATTATTTGCTTCTAATTCTACACCGGAAAACACAGTCGCGGTTATTTGCGACGTCCTTGAAACAATGGGTTCGGAGAACTATGTATATTTGTCAACCGGCAAACATATTTTTGTCGCGGTTGTCGAAGCTACGAATATGCCTTCTATCGGAAGCGTGATAGAGGTTGTTTTTGATATGAAGCGAGTCCATTTTTTTGATTCCTCTACAGAAGTTACCATTGTATAACCTTATCTCAGGTATAAATTTACTGTTTTTCTCCCTGCTTGCCTTAAGTGCCACCGCTATAGGTAAAATAAGTTTTTTATTGTTTTTGCCTGTTTTTTTCTTATTCATCATCCTGTTTATTCTATTTAATAAGCTCAGGTTAAGATTGGTTTGTAATTTTCGTAACGAGTTGGAAAGCTTACAGGAAAAAATCAATCTTTTAGGCCAGGAAATTTCCGAAAAAAATAAAATTTTTGATACTCTGCCTGCCAAAAACGATAAAATAACTTCACTTTTTAGCATTTCCAACGATCTTTTTGAATTATATAAACCGGAAGAAGTTTTGAATTATCTCATTTCTGCTTCACGGGAGCTGTTCCCGTCTGCCGATAATATCCTGCTTTTTGTGCTTAACAATAATTCATTGCAGCTCAGTCTTTCTCATAAAAAAGATGAGTGCGTGATCAAGGAGAAAGCCGGAGATATAATAGAGAAGTGGCTGCTTAGACATAACCAGTCTTTGCTTGTGGAAGATATCTTTAAGGATTTCAGGTTCGATTATAATAAGGTAAGCGCCTTTCGCGAAAGGAAGATGCGCTCGTTTATAGCAAGCCCTATTTCAGTGGGTGATAGTATTCTTGGTTCTATACGTATCGAGAATAAGATCCCTTTATGCTTTTCCATGGATGATTCCCGTTATTTGCGCGATATATGCGATCTTGGCGCGGTTGTCTTGGAAAGAGCGACACTTTTTACAAAGGCCGAAGATCTTGCCATAAAAGATTCATTAACGTCCCTCTATCTTAAGGATTATTTTTTTAAGCGAGCTAAAGAAGAGCTTAAGCGCGCAAAATATAAAAAGTCCCATCTGGGTATGCTGATGATCGATATAGATGATTTTAAAACTATAAACGATACCTATGGGCACATAGTGGGAGATATCGTGCTTAAGCAAATATCTAAGGTGCTTATTGATGTTGTGCCCGAAGCCGAAGGTATAATTGCCAGATTCGGTGGTGAAGAATTTGTTGTCGCGCTTATTGAATCTAGCCAGGAAAAATTGATTAAAATAGGGGAAGCGATAATTTCCAGTCTGCAAAAGGATAAGATAAATTTTCGCAGGAAAAATATAAATTTTACAGTTTCAATAGGCGCGGCTTTGTATCCTGAAGACGCATTGGATGAAGTTGAATTAATCGGTAAAGCTGATTTACGCTTATATAAAGCAAAAAGAGAAGGTAAAAACAGATTATGTTATATTGGATAATAATTTTTTCGGCGGTTTTTTTATTTGTGGTATTGGAAATTAAGCTTTCACATAAGCTTCTTAATAGTGGCGACAAAGACAGAAAAGAGCTGCTTGATAAAATCGCAATCCTGCAAGAAGATCTGGTGCCTTTACGTAAAAAAATAGATACTTTGGAATTGGAAAATCTTGAGCATTTCTTTTTTTATGATTTGATGCGTAAGCTTGCCCCGCTTTTTGACAAAAAAAATCTTTCAAAAGTTTTTTCAGAAGAGATAAAATATCTTGGAGAAGTAGAGAGTATTGAGTATGTAAAACCTTCCAATGAAAATGGCTATCTTAGTTTTTCATTGGGAGAAGAGGCGAATATATATCTGAAGACGAAATCCAAGAAAATTAGCGGATATCAAAACGTTCTTAGCAAAATGCTTGGCCTTTGCGCCGAACGTATTGATTTGTATGACAAATTCCAGCAGCTTTCGATATATGATCCTTTGACGGAAACTTATAATCGCCGGTATTTTACGATGCGCTTGCTTGAAGAGTTCTCCCGCGCGCAGAAATTTTCTTTAAATATTTCATTCATAATGATTGATGTGGATAATTTCAAAAAAATAAACGATACATATGGGCATTTAGTGGGAGACACAGTACTTAAGGAAATAGCGAAAACCATTAAAGAAAACGTAAGGGAAATAGATTCGGTGGCGCGCCTTGGAGGAGAGGAATTCGCGATAATATTTCCGGAAACCGACAAAGCAGCGGTCATAACAGTTGCGGAAAGAATCAGGAGCAGGGTTTCTGAAAAGATTATCAGAGCGTTTGATGAAGTTTTGAGTGTAACCATAAGCGCCGGTGTCGCATCTTTTCCTCAAAATACGCTATATCCGGATGTGCTTATGGAAATAGCAGATAAAGCGCTTTACCAGGCAAAGCAGTCCGGCAAAAACCAGGTTTCGTGGTTTTAATGAGCGCATCATTTTTTCTACACGCTTTGCGCTTGAAAAAATGTTGTGCTCATTAAAAATTCTGTTATAATCCTATTCTGTTATGAACAATATACTAGAAAAATATCTTTTGGAGGCTGAAGGTAAAACAAAGGAATCTCTTCCCGAAGCCAATCCTTTTAAAAGAATCGGTTTTGATAAGGATAAGAAACGCCTTGGTTGGATGAGAGTTATTCCTTTTGGCGTTATGAAAGATTATTTGTCCGATCTTTTACCGTTTCTGGAAGGTAAAGAGGCTTTTATTTTTGTCGGTATGGGTGGTTCCATTAACGGCATGAAAACGCTTTTTTCTCTCTTTAAAGGGCATAAACTTTTTGCTCTCGATAGCCTTGATCCCGCGGCAATAGAAGAAATTTTAAAAAAGATAAAAAATCTAGAAAAAACTTTAGTAATTTCCATATCAAAATCCGGCACAACGCTGGAAACCCAGTCTTTATCGAATACGCTTAAGGGGCTTTTTGGAAACGATTGGAAAAAGCACTTTTTATGGTTGGCAGACCCGGCAGCTTTTGAAAAACTTGATTCGTTGGGATGGCAAGGTGCGAAACGCGCGCCTATCCAATTTGACGGCGAAAGCGATATTGGCGGCAGATTTTCGTCGCCGCAGACCCTTGTATTCTTTCTTCCTTTATTCCTGCTTTTAAAAAATGATCTTAATAAACTTAAGAAAATATATGATACCTACTTATCATCTCTTGAAGCTGCAAGAAAAGAAGCCTGTTTGTTTGCCGAAAAATATAAAACTAAAGAGTATGCTTATTTTGTCCCCCAAACATCCGGCAATTTCGGTAGCAGTTTTTCTTCCTGGATTGTCCAGCTTTTCCAGGAATCGCTCGGTTCAAAGAAGGATAATTTTCATGTAAAAACTATCTGTGATTTAAAAAAGAAAAATGCTTCATTCCTGCCATTAAAACTAAAAGTGAAAATAAATAATCCTGTTGCATCATTGATGGCTCAGATGTATTTTTTTGAGGTATTTGTTGCGGTTTTCTCAGCCCTTAAGGATATAAATTTTGTCGAGCAGGATTTTGTGGAAAAATATAAAGATGAGATGAGAAAACTCGCCGGGCAGAAGGTTAGCGATGTGGAACAGCTTAGCCTGAAAGAAGTTATTAACCAAGCCGGAAAAAGGGCGGAACTTGCGCGTAAATTTATTGAAGTGGTGCTTTACTTCTATCCTTCAAAAAAAACAATTAAGACTATTGAAAGTTTATTCTCTAAGGCTTTTAAAGATAAAATCATTTTGGTGTTTGTCGGCAGCGACTGGAACCATCATTCATATCAAGCGGCGTTTGCGGATAAAAATACTTTTTATGTATTGTTGCTTGCCAAAAATTACAATACTAATCTAAAGGGTATTGCCTCCGGGATTCTCCAGGAAAATGTTGAAAAATTTAAACTGATAAGCAAAGCCACTTATCTTACCTTAAAGGAAAAAGCACTACTGTCTTCGCTTGCGTAATCAAAATCAAATTCCAGAAAATAAATATATCAATCTGCCCGTAGGGAACGGTTTTAAGCCGTTCCCTACGACGAGATTCAGCGGTTGTATGCATTGCTTTTTAGGCAACGAATGGTATAATTTCCTTTATGAAAAAGTTAATTTTAGTAGTATTTTTAATGCTTCTGGCAGCGTGCGAAACTACAACACATAGAGGGGCAGTTGCTTACAAGCCCCAAGATTTCATATATATCGATGATTTTTGCAAAAAGCATAACCTGCAATACAATTTTGATACTTTTGATGATGTTATAAAGATATTTTCTAAAGAGTATGATATACGCCTTATCCTTAACTCAAACATTGTCTATTTTAACCAAACGATATCTGATTTGAAAAATGTGCCGCAGTATTCTTCCGGTAAGCTTTTTATTCCGCAGGATTTAGAAAAAATAATTTTTTATAAAGAGTCAGCCAGCTTAAAATCGGCCTTTTTAATAAAAACCGTAGTTATAGACCCCGGTCACGGCGGTAAGGATCCCG
>JBAZGZ010000131.1:0-5384 GCA_041652615.1 Candidatus Omnitrophota bacterium
TGGCATCTAAATCCATATCCTCCGAATAACGGATGCTCTTAAAAAAAAGGCGCAGGTTTACCCCGCCTTTTAGCGCATAAGCGCCCTGCCGGCTTTTTAAGGCAAACCAGCGTAGAAACTCAATGTGAAATAGTTCTCTAATCTGTAAAGATGAATAGATTTGTTCTTTCATAATATGTATTATAGTTTAGTTATAACTAAACTGCAAGACATTTGTTTTCTACCACTTAAATCATCCACTGGATGATCAGCTCTTAGTGCTTAGACTACTTTGACACTACTTTGACACTACTTTGACACTACTTTGACACTGATTTGTGTCAAGGTGTCATGGTGTCAAAGTTTAGACCGGATTGCTCTGGCTAAACCATTTAACAATATGCCAGTTTTATACCTGTAATTTTCTATTTCTTCGTACTGTTCCTTTGATAAATAGCTTAACTCTTTTGCTACTTCCAAAAGATATTCTGATTCCGCCAAAGAACGGTTTGAAATGTTCAAAAAGTTTAAAAATTCTCTTTTACTTGTACTAGCCTGACCTTCAACTATATTTGTTGCAACAGATAAAGCTGCACGCCTTAATTGTGATGTAAGGCCATACTCCTCGTACTTTGGAAACAATTTTGTATATTTATAGACAACAATGACAAAGTCATTGGCACGTTTCCAAGCTTCGAGACTTTTGTATCCTTTCTCTCTATTCGTCTGATACATAATCTAGGTTTTTCAACCTTGACACTTTGATACTTTGACACCACCTTGACACTTTGATACTTTGACACTGTGACACTAATTTGTGTCAAGGTGTCATGGTGTCATAGTGTCATTGTTAAATTCGGTTATAGATTTTTTCCGGAATCGGGAACGTGCGATTGTTAAGAACGACGCCTAAAATATTCGTTTTGTTCTGCTCTAAATGTGCAAGAGACGCCTTTACCACCTGCTTACGGGTTTTACCTTCATTTACCACCATCACCGCGCCGTCTGCATAAGCGGAAAGAATTACCCCGTCTTTATAGATACTGATTTGGGCAGAATCAATCAGGATAATTGGATATTTTTCTTTTGCTATTTTAAGTAACTCCTGCATCATATGTGAACTTAACAGCGTTACAGGATTAAGCGTAGTGCTTCCTGCGGCAAGAACATCCAAGTTATTGCCGGCTTCTTTAACTGCCTTTTCAAATGATAGTTTTCCTTCCAAAACATCAACCAGGCCGGTTTCTTTAGGAATTTTAAAAAGTTTTTCTATCGTAGGATTTCTTAAATTCGCATCAATCACAAGAACCTTGTGCTTGACTGTTTTTGCAAGATAGGTGCCAAGATTCACGACCAGAGTGCTTACGCCTTCACCGGCGAGCGCGGAAGTAAAAACAAGAGATTTTAATTTTTTGTCTCTCATTAAAAGATAAATCTGGTCGGCTAAATCATGGTAATAACTTTGCTTTGCGCCTTTAGGGATTGAGCCAAGACAAGGAACATTAAGATATTCTTCCGCTTCCTTAGGAAAGCGGATGGTCTGATCCAAATATTCAAAAACAAATGCCAGCATAACTCCCAAGAATATACTCAATATAAAAGCTAATGCGAGCATCATTGGCCTGGGCAAGCCTTCCGGCCGGATAGGAAGCGATGCCTGTTCAATAATTTTTACGCTTGCCGGGCCGATGGCTTCAATATCAGAAAGCGGCTGGCCGGACAAATTTTTACTCATTTTTTCTATATTTTCCTTTAATTGAATTGATGTCGGATGTTTCTCTCCATATTTTAATTGGAGTTCGGAGAGCTGCTGTTCCAAATCAAAAATCGCGTAAGCGCGGCTGACAGTGTTAACAATAGTTGCCGCGCCAACCGGGCTATAATCAGTTACGCTGATAACAAAAAGATTTGTGTCTCTTATCGGCTCTACTTTAACGTTATGTTTTAAATCCTCGATTGCCATGCGATAGAGCGCGCCCTTTTTCTGTTCTTCGCTGTATTTATTTAAATCTTTTTCCATAGTTTTTACTTGAGCGATAATTACCAGTTTTTTAAGTTTTGAAGCGAAACTTCTCTCATAATCAAGCGGCCGGCTGTAAAGGCTTAAAGCCCTGACAGTAAGCCCAAGCACAGGGTTTGACCTGACAATTTCACTCTGCGTTAGGGCAAGCGGCATATTCCCATAACCCAGGATCTCCCTGTAATATGGAGACTCTACCTGCTGTTGCGCCTGGATAAGCATTTTTACCTCGGCTTTATAAACCGGGGTCTTAAGCAAAAGGCCTGCAAAAGTTGTTAAGGTTACGACAATTATGCTGGTAAAAATCACTGCCTTGTGCCGGAATAATACGCGAATGTAATCACGCATTGTCATGTAAGAATAATTCTGTTCCATGATAAGTCTCTCCTTTTTTTAAACACGAATATCCACGAATCAGGGGACGAATCGCCACGAATGAATCCGTTTTTTTATTCGTGGTAATTCGTTTCAAACTCGTGGTAATTTGTGTCTATCATTTTATCCTCTAAAAAATGCCTTCGGACACAACAACTGTATCGCCTGGCTCTAAAACAACATCAGCTTTGGAGTTTCCACCCATAACCGCGCTAAGATTTATTTTAATTGTTTCATAATCCGGGCTGCCCTTTTTCGGCCGTAAAACTTTTACCCGGCTCGATGACCCATATTTGGTAAACCCACCGGCAGTTGATATTGCTTTGAGCACGGTTGTATTTTCTAATAACGGGTATGTGCCCGGCTTCATTACTTCTCCATAAACAAAGAACTTTTTGCTGCGGTTCTCTCTTAATCCGATTGAGATAACCGGATATTTTAAATATCCGTCGGCAAGTTTGTTTTTCACAAGTTCCTCTGCCTCAGGTAAAGACAAGCCTGCGACTTTTACATTACCGGCGTAAGGAACAGTAACTGCGCCATCGGGAGAAACAACAACTGTGGATAACATTTGTTCCGGCTGAATGATTTGAATATCGAGCACATCGTCTACACCGATTTTGTATGAAGCGGTGTCATCGACAATTTCTGCCGGCGGCTTCTCCTTTATAATCTCTTCGGGCATTTGCCCTCCCAGCGCCTCTTGCGGCATTTTTGTTTCCGCGATTGGCCCGGCCTCAAGAGGCTTGACCTCTTCGCTAAGCGAAGTATCTGCCGAGAAAACATTCATAGTTGGATATACCAAAAGTAGCATAGTAAAAACTAAAATTAACTTTTTACTCATATAAACCTCCTGTTATTAGTTTAAGCAAAATCCAATTTAGCTCTCATCTTGACACTTGATACCTGATACTTGACACTTAATTAGTATCAGGTGTCATGTATCATGTGTCATGTGTCATGTGTCATGAAAAAAAACGGTGTCAATGTGTCAAAGACTACCAAGCTTATCAATAATTGTTGATTTCAAAATTTTAAAATTCTCTTTAGAATAATATTGCCTTTCATTCGCCTCAAGCAATGAACCGAGCTTTACCGTATAATCATTTTTTGTTAACGCGTCTATGCCTTTAAGCAGTTTTTTTAGCGTATCCGCCGGGGCATCCAGGGGAATCCCTTTCTTAATAAGAAATTCCAGGTCAAAACAATCACGAATCTCCTTTCTGTCAAGAAAAGCGTTGATTTTTGCCTGCATCATACAGGCAAGTGATGCCGCGTTTAAAAAGACTTGGGTATTTGAATTTTTACCATAGGCAATTGCGGATTCGGTTTTTATAGGTTTCTTCTCTTTGCGGATTTCAATTTTTAAATTCCTTGGGTAATTAGCTGATTTAATTTCAAAAAGAATGGTATAAAATTTATTGGCGCTATCCAATATTTTATAATCCTTGGAAAGAAGTATTTTAAGTTTATTGAATAATTCATCGAAATTTAAATCCTTTGTAACCCAGAAGTCAAGGTCTACAGAATACCTGTTTAACCCAAGACAGAGCCTCAGCATTGTCCCGCCGCAAAACACCAAATTACTTAAAAGCTTGGCGCTGTTAAGTTTTTCTAGAACTTCGAGTTCAAATTGTTCTTGTTTGGCTAAATCTTGCATATGCGTTCAATAATTTTTTTTGTTTTCGAAGGATATGCCTTTAAAAGAGATTTGATCTTTTTATTATCAAGCTTACGAATATCAAGCGATGAGAAATCGATTTTATACTTTCCAAATGAAAACAGGTATACCATATCCAGGAAAGCTTTTTCTTTTGTAGCTATAAAAAAGTTATCTTTTTTTATGAAACCGGAGTAAAGTTTTTTGTTTAGTTTATAAAAATAGAAGCTTTTCCCGTCAACGTTTATCTTCTTTGTGCGCTTTAGCGACACGCTTTCAAAGAAATTATTCTGCACTTGTGTAGTTATACCATAATACGATAACGCGGTCATAAAGGAAACGTAAGACGGAACTTGAAGAAAATTAGATATCTGAAATAGCTCCTCCTGATCTATATTCCTCCACGCTTCACTTAACAGGTAAAAATTGTTCTTAAGCCGAATAAACAAGCCTTCTTTCATATAGCGGCTGCATAAAACTCGAGCTGACCCCTCTTTTTCCGAAAGCAAGGTAGCTACATCTTCCACGGTAAAGAAAGGCTTTACGCGTAATTTTTGAAGTTTAAGATAATTCATATGCTAAATACAGATAGTCAATGATTATGTTAACTATGTATGCCTGGTAAGTTTAGGCATTTATACCATATATTTTGAAAAAAAACAAGGTGAAAACTGCAGATTAAAATGGCAAATTAAATACGCTTTAGTTACCTTGACACCTTGATACTTTGACACTGTGACACAGGTTTGTGTCAAGGTGTCATGGTGTCAAAGTGTCAATGTGCGCCTACGCTAAATAAAACTGCTGGAATTGTCTTTAAAAGAATCTTAAAATCTAAAGCCAAAGACCAATTGTCGATATATTCAAGATCGAGCTTCATCCAATCGTCAAATTTCTTTATTTTGTTCCTGCCGCCGACCTGCCATAAACAGGTAATGCCCGGCCGCATACTTAAGCGGCGCCTGTGCCACGGGTCGTACTGATTTACTTCATCAGGTATCGGAGGCCTTGGGCCAACCAGGCTCATCTCGCCTTTTAAGACGTTCCATAATTGCGGCAATTCATCAATGCTGAATTTTCTAAAAAACTTTCCTATTGGAGTGATTCTCGGATCATTTTTTACTTTAAAAACCGGGCCATCCATTTCATTGTGAGCCTGAAGATCCTTTAATTTTTTCTCCGCGCCCAATACCATAGTCCTGAATTTATATAAAACAAATTTTCTGCCATTAACTCCGCTTCTAGTCTGGCGAAAAAATATTGGGCCTTTCGAAGTTAATTTTACCGCTATTGCCGCAATTAACAGGAATGGCCAGAGCACAACGAGCGCCAAAAAAGACATAAATATAT
>JBAZGZ010000132.1:0-5318 GCA_041652615.1 Candidatus Omnitrophota bacterium
TATACAGAATTCATAGGAAGAGAGATCGTCACCATTGAACCTGCAACAAGTCTTCTTTAGTCAGTCCTTGTTCGTGATGTAAGACAGATGCCTAAACAAAAAAATCTAAAAGCCAGGTTAAAGAAACTTCCACCAGCCACGGTATTATTTTTTTGTTTGTTCTTTCTTCCAGTTTCTCTTCTCGCCGCAAATTCCGCTCCTAAAATTGTTTTGCTTAGCCCTTCTAGTGGTACATCAACAGCCGATCGATTAATCTACTTTACAACTTATTTTAGCGATGCCAACGGCTGGCAAAATATCCAATATGCCCATTTATTGATAAATACTTCAATCAGTGGTTCCAGATGTTTTTACGGTTACTACAATCAAAACACAAATAAACTTTATCTTAGGGACGATAATAATTCTTCCTGGCTTGGAGGATATACTCCTGGTTCGTCCAATGTGATTGAGAATTCTTATGTTAAATTGGACTGTTCTAAATGCATCAAGTTAAGCGTGGGTACTACTTTAATTATTCGATGGGCTATAACTTTTAAATCTACCTTTGGCGGCGCAAAAAAAACTTACCTTTATGTTAAAGATGATTCCGGCGCTTATGCCGGCTGGACACAAAAAGGAACTTATGCAATCAATGTAACCGATACAACCTCGCCGACAGGAAATGTCAAAATTAATAATGATTCTCAATATATCAATTCAAATACAGTTACGCTTAATCTTTCTGCGCAGGATAATACCGGAGGAAGCGGTTTATCCCAGATGCAATTTTCAAATGATAATACAGTCTGGTCTGCGTCGCAAAGCTACACAACAACTAAAAGTTGGGCTCTTGCGTCAGGCGAAGGCACAAAAACAGTTTATGTGAAATTTAAAGATGCGGCTGGAAATTGGTCGCAAAGTTATTCGGATACAATAATTCTTGATACAATCCCGCCTCAAATAGCAATAAGTCCGGTACCGGGCTTTATAAATCAAAATGTAATTCTTTCTTATATTGTAAGTGATAATCTCACTCCTCAAAACGCAATAATAATTGAGGGGAATAACTCGCCTTATATAACTGAAGGGGCGCATAACGCAACTTTAACTGCTAAAGATAAAGCTAACAACAGTGTTTCTAAGGCAATAAGTTTTACTATTGATAAAACCAAGCCCGATATTGTAATTACTTCACCTAGCGATGGTGCGGTTATGGATGTGGCGCAAATAGAGGTTAAGGGCACCGTTGATGGAGTTGCATTTACCGATAACATTATCCTCGCACAGGAAGGCGAAAATATAATCACAAAAACTGCAACTGACGCTGCTGGAAATTCTGCCACCTTATCTATAAAGGTAAATCTTTATAGCGGAGAATTAATCGGCACGGAAGGAGGAGTGGTGGTTTCGCCTGATGGTAAAGTAAAATTAACCATTCCTCAAGGCGCTCTTGACTCAGCAACAAAAATAAAAATTAATAACATAAGCAATTCTGTTTTAGAAAATACTACCCCCCAAAATGATTCATTGCTAAGCGCAGTTGAATGTAAACCTTATGGGCTTGTTTTCAATAAACCAGCCAGTATGGTTTATGTGCTTAATCAGGCAGAAATCCCGGGCACTTCTGTGGAATTGGGTTACTATGATGCCGTTCAGGATAAAATCATTCCAACCGGACAAATTTCTGCAGTTGCTACTGACAGCTACACAGTTAATTTTAGTGTAATGCACTTTTCTACATATGCGGCCTTAAAAAGTCTTATATCAAGCGGTGCGCCCATTGGCTCAGGCGTGCAAATACCTTTACCGGATATGTTTACAGGATCGTTTGGCCATGCCATACCGATTACAGTTAGCCCTGGCAGAAAAGGTATGCAGCCTTCGCTGGGGCTGTCTTATCGCTCCTCAAACCCTAATTCATGGGTTGGCACAGGCTACAGCTTAAATCCCGGCTATATTGTGCGTTCAACCCGTTTGGGACCGCCTTCATATAATGATACACAAGATACTTTTTATTTTATAACTGACGCCGGCACAACTGAGTTGGTTCATCTAACCGACAACCTTTATCAAGCCAAAATCGAATCAAGTTTTGCGAAGTTTTTCAAAGAAAGCGATGATAGCTGGAAGGTGCAGGGGAAAGACGGAAGTATTTTGAGATTTGGCCAGAATGCAAATGCTAAAGAAGTATCTTCTTTAGGCACTTTTAGCTGGTATGTCACCAAAGCCGTAGACACTAACAAAAACTATATTGAATATACCTATATAAAAGATCAGGGCAAATCTTACCTGTCGCGTATTGACTATACCGGTAATGAAGCAGGATTCTCGCCGACTAATAGCGTTGAATTCTTTCTTGAGGGGCGCGAGGACGTTCCTTCAAGCTACATTTCAAGCGCAAAAATTGCAACCGCCAAACGTTTGAAAGAAATCCAGGTAAAAGTTAATTCGGATTTGGTTTGGAAATATATTTTGGAATATGAATATAGCCAGGATACGAATCGTTCATTGCTTAAATCAGTAACGCAACAAGGCGCGGACGGGAAAGAATTGCCGAAGCAACGGTTTACATATCAGAGGGCGAAGTAGCAAAGGGTAAGGACAGAAAATGTTAGAAGCAAATCAGTAAAATGAATTATTTCTGCAATAAAGACAATCTATTTTTTAAATGTTGCGCGATTTTTCTAATTTTTCTGCATCTTTTTACTTTTAGCAATATCCGTGATGCCTTTGCTTTCAACGCCCAAAGCGCAAGTTATAAATTATCTTCCGGTAGCTTGACTGCAGGTGGAAAAGATCGTGGCATAACCTACACTAAACTTCTTTCCCACTTTGACGGCACGGATGGTGTGGCTTCTACGACTGCCGAAACCGGCCAACTTTTTACCTTTACCGGTAACGCTCAACTTGATACCGCACAAAAGAAGTTCGGCAGCGCTTCTTTGTTACTAGATGGAAATGGTGATTACGCTACGGTTGCCGACAATAGTAACTGGAACTTCGGAAACGGAGACTTTACTATAGATTTTTGGGCAAAATTTTCCACAGTTTCAAGCAGTGGATTTCTTGAGCAATATGTCTCTCCTTCTGATTACTGGGCGTTTTATTATAATGCCGGCACTTTCTATTTAGTTGTTGATGATGCTGTAATAAGCACACCCGCCTTTACTCCAGCCGTAAATACCTGGTATCACGTAGCTTTAGTCAGAAACGGGAATCTTTTATATACGTTTATCAACGGAACTAAAATTGCCGGTTCCCCTGGAAATGTAACAGGCCTGACCATGCCGGATGTCGGGGCAGTTTTAGATGTTGGGACTAATAGAAGAATGGGGATGTACCATCCTGGTTGGATAGAGGAAGTCCGCATCTCAAAAGGTATTGCCAGATGGAGCTCTAATTTTACCCCGCCTGATACGCCATACAATCTTTCCGATGGTGCAAGTCCTCTTAAGCTTTGGCAGGATGCGGTAGGAGAAAGCATCACCGGAAAGCTTACCAGCCAAAACTATAAACTGGATTCCGGTTTTGTGGCGACGATTCAGCCAAACCCGCCTGCGCAAACTCAAAACATATCCAATCAATCCTGGCAGGAAAACGAAACAAAAACTAATGTGTTCGATCTAGATGATTATTTTGTTAGTCCTGATGGCTACGATTTGAATTATACTATCAGCGGGAATTCTAATATAGCCGTTACGATAGACCCAGCTACTCATCAGGTTACATTTTCTCAAGGCGCCGGCTGGTCAGGAACAGAAAAAATTAAATTTAAGGCTACGGATACGGAAAATAGTTACACTGAAAGCAATGAAATCACCATTCAGGTTGTTGGGGTAGACAATCCGCCGGTCTTAGACTTTATCGCGGACATTACTGTAAACGAAAATGAATTAATTAAAATTACGCCTCACGCTACCGATGCCGATAATGATAATATTACCTACACTTTTAGCACACCCATAAACAGTAACGGAGAGTGGCAGACAAATTATACAAGCTCTGGTATTTATACTATAACCGTTACCGCAAAAGATACTACCAACCTTACCGATACCCAGGAAGTAAAACTAACCGTCCGAAATATAAACCAACCACCAGTAATAAGCCCAATCGCTAACATAACTGTTAATGAGGGGGATTACGCAATAATTTCACCGCAAGTTACTGATTCCGATGATGACGCAGTCTCTGTTTATTACAGTGCCCCTTTTGATTCAACCGGTAAATGGTTAACCGGTTATAGCGATGCCGGAACATACAATATCACGGTTACTGCTTCTGACGGTATTGACACAATTACTACCAATGCCAAAGTGATTGTTAATAATACTAACCGTATTCCGCAAGCTGAGATTGTTTCAACTAAATATACCGTATCACCCGGAGAAGGTTTTACCTTGACCCTTTCCGCTATTGATCCCGATTCTGATCCAATGACTTTTTCTATCAAAAAAGATAATGAAGTAATTGCTTCAGGAAATTTAACCAATAGCTATTCAACCACGATATCTTTCCCGGCAACCGGAGACCATGCTATAAGCGCAACCGTAACTGATTCGGGTAGTTTAGGTGTAACCGTGACCAAGGGCATAGATGTTGTGGATCCTGATGCCGACAGAGATTATATCAATCCGGTAATGGGTGATTTTAACGGAGACGCGCTTTCGGATTTAGGGATACATAACGCGCAGAACGGAAAATGGGAAATCTGTCTTTCGGATAAAGGCGTTTTTAGAAATGCAGTTGATTGGCTGGATAATTTTGGCGCAAGCCTTGAGTGGTGGCCGATAGGCGGAGATTTTAACGGTGACGGTAAGACTGATATCGGAAGTTACAATGTTAAAACCGGTGAGCTAAAAGTCGCACTTTCCAGTGGTTCCGGGTTCTCCGATAGCGGCACCTGGCTTAATTTTTCTTCGCCTTCGTATCAGAAACAAGAATGCCGGCAATATAAGGTGTGCTCGCATTTCTTATTCATTACAACTTGTGAGGAAAAAACAGAGTGCTATAACGTTTCGGTTTATCCCTGGCAGCCTTTTGCCGGAAATTTCAATGCCGACAAATATACGGATTTTGCGGTTTATAATAACGAAACCGGTGAAGTCCGGGTTGCTCTTGGCACAGGCTCCGGCTTTGGCGCATTTGCTGCATGGCTTTCCGCTGCCGGCGCAGGCTATATCGCTATGTCCGGAGATTTTAATGGAGATTCAGTTTCTGACTTGTGCCTTTATGCGAAGTCAACCGGCGAATTTAAAGTTGTTTTTTCAAATACTAAAAATTTTATTGACCCTGCAAACTGGCTTTCCGGTTTCGCCGTTGATAAAGACCGATGG
>JBAZGZ010000133.1:0-5302 GCA_041652615.1 Candidatus Omnitrophota bacterium
AAAAATCTTAATACAACGTAACCGGCAAGGCTTAAGTAGTAATTCAAAAATTGAAATGGTCATAATTAGCGTTTAAATAATAAGAAAAGGAAAAAGAAAAGAATAGCGATTCCAATTACAACCATGATATATTCCAGAAGATTAGAATCGTTTTTTATAGGGATTTCGGGCAAAGTTTCTTTTTTTTCTTCTGCGGTGTTTGGTCGATCCATTGTTTGCCCGAGGAATTCGCGGCACTCATTGCATACGCAGAGATGCTCTTCGACCTTTGATATCTCATCTTCCGCAGCTGTGTGTTTTATGTAGGCAGGAATGATGGTTTTGATTTCGTCGCAATTCATAGTATAGAAGCTAAACCAGTGAAGCCCACGGATATCACATCCGCGGCTTCCTCCTAAAGCAGAAATCACAAGATTTCTGCGAAGGATTAAAAAAAGGTAGAATTTCTCTACCCTTATCGACGATTATCGTATATGTATGAACGCAAAAAGCCCTAAGCGGAAAAGTAAATTAGCGTTTACTTTTTGCTGCCTTTCTTCTTTTTTGAGAAGGTTTTGTGTAGTATTGACGTTCTTTAAAATTTTCTACAATGCCTTCTCTTTTGCACTGTATCTTAAACATACGCAATGCTTTTTCAAAATCCTCTCTTCTGTCTATTCTAACTTCTGCCATTTGAACCCAACACCTCCTAATTGATCACCCCTTTACTTTGTTTGAGGGGTAATTCGACTAAGCTTTTTTACTGTTGCAAAAAAGCAAGTCTCATTATCGTACTATCATTTTTTCTTCGCCTTCGGCTTAGAAAAATAATGCTTTATTAATTATACCAAATAAATCCAATATCGCAAGTAAAATAAGGCAACAATTATATGGTTCTATTGCTTAGGCGAAATCTAGCCTTGACGATAATTAGCTTTGATTAAAACCTAAAAGTTAAACTGCCCCCCACTCGAGTCGTATGTACTTCTTTGCGAAGCCAAAGTTTCTTTCTCTAAGTGCATCCATATGGCAGATACATTGGCGCTTAATAACTGGTTGCGTTAAATGGTTGCGCGGCTCGTTTCGTCTATCGTAAAACGTTATACGCAAAACGTAACCGTGACGAGTTGCACAACCGCAACCGACAGATAAAGAATCTTTAAGAACAACAAGACATGCCCCCACCCCGAGTCGAACGGGGATTTCAGCCTTAGGAGGGCCGCGCTCTGTCCGTTTGAGCTATAGGGGCTTATATAAAAGCAAGCTATGCTAAATTTTTAGAATTTGAGTAATGAATAAACCGGATATTTTTTTAATTTATTTTTTCCGCTTAACCCGGTCAACTCAATAAGAAACACTACGCCTACAATATTGGCATTCAGCTTTTCTGCCAGGGAGATCAAGGCGAGAGCGGTTCCTCCGGTAGCGAGCAGATCGTCGAGTATAAGAACTCGAGATTTTTTAGGGAAGGCATCCTGATGGATTTCTAAAGAGTCGTTGCCGTATTCGAGCGAATAAGTATGTCGGTAAGTCTTATATGGAAGTTTACCCGGTTTTCGTACCGGGATAAATCCGCATCCGAGTTTGTAACTTAAAGCCCCTGCAAATATAAAACCGCGGGACTCAGCTGCAACAATATAGTCTATTTTTTTATTCTTTAGAATCCTTGCCAGGTCGTCAATCGATTTCTTAAATGCTTCTTTATTTTTTAAGAGGGTGGTTATATCTTTAAAAAGAATTCCCTTTTTTGGAAAATCAGGTATACTTCGAATGTGTTTTTTGAGGTCCATATTTTTCGTTAGTTTTCTAAATCTTTTTTCTGTTCTTCTATCGCGTATCTTTTTAGTTTGTCCAAAGCATCTTTTTCTATTTGTCTTATTCGTTCACGCGACACATTCAGAAGTTTTGAGACTTCAGCCAAGGTATGAGATTTACCGTTTATTATTCCGAAACGTAAATTCAAGACATGGCGTTCTCTTTCGGTAATGAAATCCAAAAAATGAACGACTCTTTCATGATCGAAAAATTTCTCAACTTCTTTGTTGGTGTCGGCGTATTCATCGCTTTTAATGAAATCTCCAAGCTGTGATTCACCGTCTTCGCCTATCGGTGCCTCAAGCGAAGCCTTCTTTTGCATCCACATTTCTATTTCTCCGACTTTGTCTGTCGGTAATTTTATTTTTACTGCTATTTCTCCTCTTGTTGGTTCTCTCTTTAAACTTTGGCGTAAGCGCTCGTGAGCCTTTTTATATTTCGACTGGAATTCACTCATGTAAACAGGGATACGTATAGTTTTGCCCTGGTCAATTAAAGCCCGCGAGATAGCCTGACGTATCCACCATGCCGCGTACGTAGAGAAACGAAATCCTTTTTTAATGTTAAACTTATCAATAGCCCGCATCAGGCCGATATTGCCTTCGGCTATTAAGTCCATCAAAGGAAGGTCAAAATGGCTATAGTGTTTTGCAATGTTTACAACGAGTTTAAGGTTCGCGTTAATGATTTTTCTGCGCGCCTCACGGTTGCCTTTTTTTGCTTTACGTATCAGTTGCTCTTCGTCTTTTTTTGAAAGAAGAGGTATGCCTTTTATTTTGTCTAGGTATGCTTTGATTGCTTCCATGGTTATTTTTTCTTTTTGTTTTTTGTGCTAGGTTTGTTATTTAGAACCGCCTGTGCTGCTGCTAACCTTGCTATAGGAACCCTAAATGGCGAACAGGAGACATAATCCATCCCTGCCTTATGGCAAAATTCAATGGATTTAGGTTCTCCTCCGTGTTCTCCGCAAATTCCAACTTTCAGTTTTTTGCGTGTTTTTCTTCCCCGTTCTATGCCGATTTTTATCAGTTCGCCTATTCCTTCCTGGTCAATGGTTTGGAATGGATCATCAGCAAGTATTCCTTTTTTGATATACTCGGGAACAAATCCGCCGATATCATCACGTGAGAATCCAAAGCCCATCTGTGTAAGGTCATTTGTCCCAAAAGAGAAAAATTCCGCGACTTTAGCGATTTCACCGGCAGTTAAAGCCGCGCGCGGAATTTCAATCATCGTTCCGAACATTGAGGGCATATTTTTAAGCGAATATTTTTTCATGACTTCGTCCTTAATGCGTTTTACTATATTGAGCTGGTCATCGAGTTCTTTTACCGTGCAAACAACCGGGATCATGATTTCCGGCTCTATTCTTTTGCCGGCCTTAATCAGTTCTGCTGCTGCTTCGAGTATCGCCCGGACCTGCATCTCTGTTATTTCAGGGAAAGTTACGCCAAGCCTGACTCCGCGATGGCCCATCATTGGGTTAGATTCGTGAAGAGCATCCGCGCGTTTTTCGAATTCTTCTATGGATATTCCTAAGCTCTGTGCTAATTCTTTGCGCTGCGCTTCTTCTCTTGGGACAAATTCGTGCAACGGCGGATCAAGCAAACGAATCGTTACCGGGAATCCATCCATTGCCTCAAGCGTTCTCTTTATATCATCTTTAGCATATGGGAAAAGTTCCGCTAAAGCTTTACGTCTTTCATCCACGGTTTTTGAGGCAATCATCTTACGAAGTAAGAATAATGGCTGCTCAGAACCTTTTCCATAGAACATGTGTTCTGTTCTAAATAATCCGATTCCTTCTGCGCCAAAAGCACGTGCCTTCTTTGCGTCTTCAGGCGTATCCGCGTTTGCGCGTATTTTTAACTTACGCACGCTATCGCACATTAATAAAAATTCAGAAAGAAGTTTATTCTCTGAAGAGGCATCCATCATTTTAAGCTGGCCTTCATAAACATTTCCTTTGGTGCCGTTTAGAGTGAGCCATTGGCCTTCTTTGTATGTTTTGTCGCCTATCTTAAGAATCTTTGTAGGATAATCTATGTGTAAGTTTGAACAGCCAACAATACAACATTTACCCCATCCTCTGGCAACAAGCGCGGCGTGTGAGGTCATTCCTCCTCTTGCGGTAAGTATTGCTTGCGCTGCGCGCATGCCTTCAACGTCTTCGGGGTTTGTCTCTTCTCTTACGAGAATTACTTTTTTGCCATCTTTTGCCCAATTTACAGCATCATTTGCGCTAAAGACCACCATACCTGAAGCGCCGCCTGGACCGGCAGGAAGGCCTTTTGCTATTGGCCTGCGGGACATTTCTTCTTTGGGGTCAATTACCGGATGGAGCAATTCATCAAGTTGTGCCGGGGTCACTCGCATTACCACTGTTTCTTTGTTTGCAAGTTTTTCTTTGACCATATCAACCGCCATCTTTATCGCTGCGGGGCCGTTACGTTTGCCTATCCTGCATTGAAGCATATAAAGTATCCCGTTTTCAATGGTAAATTCTATGTCAAGCATATCGTGATAATGTTTTTCAAGGCGATTTCGTATATCAACAAGTTGTTTATAAATTTTTGGCATTCCTTTTTCTAAACTGAGCAATTCTTTGTTGTGCTCACTTTTCGAATATTCATTTACTGGGGCAGGTGTGCGTATCCCCGCGACCACATCTTCACCTTGGGCATTTATCAGATACTCACCGTAGAACCCATTTTCTCCGTTGCCGGGGTTTCTTGTGAAAGCAACACCGGTTGCACTTTTATCGCCCATATTTCCGAATACCATTGTCTGAACAGTAACTGCTGTCCCCCATTCATTAGGTATGTTCTCAATACGTCTATAGGATATGGCTCTTTTCCCGTTCCAGGAAAGAAAGACCGCGGAAATTCCTCCCCACAATTGTTCCATCGGATCATCGGGAAAATCTTTTTTCAAAACAGTTTTTATTTTATTTTTAAATAACGCGCAGAGGGTTTTTAAGTCGCCGGCGTCCAGGTCAGTATCGCTTTTAACGCCTTTTTTATTTTTCATTTCTGACATTATCTTTTCAAGTTGTTTACGTATGCCCATTTCATCGCCTTCCGGCTCAATACCGGCGGCTTTTTCCATTACGACATCGGAATACATCATTATTAAGCGTCGGTAGGCGTCATAGACAAAGCGTTCATTCTTAGTGTGTTTAATCAATCCAGGTATGGTTTTTTCGGTGAGGCCCACATTTAGAACAGTTTCCATCATCCCCGGCATTGACTTTCTTGCGCCGGAACGTACAGAAACCAAAAGCGGATTAAATACGTCCCCGAATTTTTTACCCATTATGATTTCTACTTTTTTTAATGCTTTTGCTACTTCGTCTTTGAGGGTTTTAGGATAAGTACGTTTGTTGTCATAATAATACGTACAGACTTCGGTTGTGCAGGTAAAACCGGGGGGTACCGGTAAGCGTAAATCCTTATGTCCGGCCATTTCACAAAGATTGGCGCCTTTTCCGCCAAGAAGATTCTTCATG
>JBAZGZ010000134.1:0-5293 GCA_041652615.1 Candidatus Omnitrophota bacterium
CAAAGATTTCTTTTATAGCTTGAGTTTCGAGGCGATCAGCATCTTTTGTAGAATTGGCATTAGCGAAAATACAATCAATATTTTTCGGGGAAAGATGCGCGTCTTTTAAAGCTTGCGCCATCGCTTGCTTCATGCCCTCGCCTTTAGAATTATATTTATAAAACTTAGCCGGATCAAAACAAGAGCCAATGCCTAAAATTTCGCCATAAATGCGTGTATTATTTTTTCTTGCAAATTCGCTGTCTTGTAAAATCAATGCTGTTGCGCCTTCAGAAAAAACAATACCATTACGGCGGTTATCAAACGGGCAGCATACAGGATTATTGGAAGGCCCTTTCAGGCCAGATAAATAGTTTAGCTTATAAAAGCCTAAAAAAGTTTGCATAGCCAGGTCTTCCACAGAACCAGCCACTATCGTATCTGCTTTATCAAGAGAAATAAAATCTCTTGCGTAGTCTATAGCATCAAGAGCCGCGCTCATACCAGTGGATATGGTCGAGTTAAAACCTTTAATCTGAAACTTGATGGAAATTCTTGAGGCAGGAGAATTAGCTACGGTACTGGGAAAAACAACCGGGTTTACATAGCGAGGGCCTTCAGTAAGAGATTCCCTGTCAAATTTAGAAATGCTATGCAGACTGCCAAATGTCGTACCAACGGAAACCCCGGTACGATAAGTATTACTTTCATCCATTTTTAGGGCGGCATCTTCTAGGGCAAGTTTTGTCGCTGACAGTAAAAGAAGCGTGGCTCTATCTAAATCCAGTAATCCCTTCTCTCCAAGAATCGCCTTTGGCTTAAAATCTGTAATCTCACCGGCAATTTTAACTTTTAGATCTTTAGTGTCAAAAAGAGTTATTTCTCGGAATCCGGACTGGCCGGCGAAAAGATTTTTCCAGAATTCCTCTTTACCAATTCCAATAGGCGAAACAACGCCAACTCCTGTAATAACAACTCTTTTACCTGCCATTTTTACCGCCATCTTCTGTTTAATACCCGATGATATTATTGCAATTGCTGTATAAAGACGGTTAAGAAAGCAAATTATGTTCGGACGACTAATTTTGAACAAGCTTTAGTATTCTACACCGCAAAGACGCTAAAATCCGCAAAAACGCAAAAGAATTCATTCTTGCGTCTGTGTCGTAGTTTTTAAAATAATACTCTTCATTTCCGAATAGATTGGACTATCTTTGTTTAATTTATAAAACTTTACATTGGCTTCTTTTTCGAGGTTTAAGATGCCTGCTGATTCGAGTTTCTTGAGTGCTAATTGAACAGGCCGGGGGGAACTGCCGATAAGTGTGCAGAGTTGACGCAAATAAAATCTCTTTTTTGGGCTGGTAACAAACACTGAAAGTAAATTCCGTATTGTTTTGGAAAACAAAATCGATTCTTTCATATGTGTATTATATTATGATACAAATGTATCACATTATGATACAATAGTCAAGATTTTTTGGATTCTGGTACATGACTATTTTAAATACACCTTTAAAAAAGTCAAAACAGCTTATCCTACAACAATCGTAGTAAAAAGTTACAACATTATCGGTGTTTAACCGCGCCCACCGCGTAGGTGGACACGGTTATTCAAATTCGCATATCCTTTTCAACAAATGGACTGCGTAGTTTCTTTGCGTGATTAATGAATTTATTAAAGAAATCCACAAATTTTATATAGTCATCAGGCGTGAATGCCTTATTCTTCCGTATTTTTTGGTTTTCCTTTAGTGTCATATCCCAAATTACATTATGTGACAAGGCGTTTTCTTTGCGCCTTTGCGGTGTAGTTTTATTCTTCTTTTGCGCTTTTGCGCCTTCTTTGCGATTTTGCGGTATCAACATAGTTTTAGTTATATTTACCCAAAACCACACAACAGTTATTCCCGCCGAAAGCGAAACCGTTATTTAAGGCTATATTTACTTTTGTTTTTCTTGCTTCGTTAGGAACGCAATCAATATCACAATCTGGGTCTGGAGTTTTAAAATTTATGGTAGGAGGAACAATATCGTCTTTTAAAGAAAGGCAACAAGCAATAGATTCAAGAGCGCTTGCCGCACCCATACAATGGCCAAGCATTGATTTAATGGAACTTACCGCGACTTTTTTGTCGTTGAAAATCTCTCTTATCGCTCCTGACTCTTCTTTATCGTTTTGGATTGTTCCGGTTCCGTGAGCGCTTATATAGTCAATATCATCTATGGAAATATTTGCATTTTTTATGGCTTTCGTCATTGATTTTTTTATGCCTATCCTGCTTGGTATGGTCATATTATACGCATCACAGGAAAGCCCGTACTCTAAAACTTTTGCATATATTGGCGCTTTCCGCGCTAAAGCTCTTTCGAGAGATTCCAATATTAAGATACCAGCACCTTCTCCAAGAAGCATGCCATGCCGATCTTTATCAAAAGGAGAACAAATATCCGTAGACATCGCGTATAGCCTTTGAAACCCCTGGAAAGCAACACGGGATAAACTATCAGCTCCGCCGACTATCGCAAAATCTATTTCACCTTTTCGGATTAAATCAAAACCATAACCCAAGGCAAAGTTTCCAGCGGCGCAGGCGTTAGGGATTAAAAGGTTTTCGCCTTTTGCTTTTAAAAAATATCCGACACTCCTGGCAATTGAAGGCGAAAAAACATTCATCAGCAGTTGTTTTGTGATTCTATCCCACTCCTCTTTTATAAACATCTCACCGGAAAAATCTATCACACTGGCTTCGGTCATAGTTGTACCGATAATTACTGCCAGTTTTTCATTTTCGATATTGGACAAAGAAATTTTTGAATCTTCAAGGGCGGATTTAGCGGCGACAACAGCAAATTGAGAAGCTCGGCCCATAAATTTAGCGATATTTTCCGGGATAAAATCGCAAGGATTAAAATTTTTTATTTCGCCGGCATTATGACGTTTAAACTTTGAGGTATCGAACAAACTTACTTCGCTTATGCCTGATTTACCTTCCAGGATATTTTTCCAGAATTCGTCTTTACCAATGCCTATGGAAGTAACCGCACCTAAGCCAGTGACTACAACTTCTTTGTTATTTATCATGATTTATCCACAGATGAGCACAGATGAAAATCACAGATAGTCACAGATAAAAAAGATTTACTCATGTATAAATTCGTCGTTTTACGATTAGCCTTTTGGTGCCGAAATTTGCTAAGAGCACTAATTTATACTTAGTTCCTTTTATATAATAAAAAGCCTGATCCGCCATTTCTTTTACCATGGTCGGAACAGCTTTTATTTCCAAGACTACTTTATCATCAATTATGAAATCCGGCCTATAGTGCCCGACTGGTTTATCTTTATATTTTATTAGTAATGACTTCTCTTCTTCAAAATTTATATGTCTATCCCGCAACTCTATCGCAACAGCATTATGATAAATGTTTTCTTTATGAACGTGCCCTAAATCATTATGAACACAATATAACGCTCCGATAATTTGATAGGTCAAATCTTTATACAACCCATCATCTGAACTTATTTCTGATTCTTTATCTGTGATCATCTGCGATTTCTTATCTGTGCTAATCTGTGCGATTCTTCAAAATCACACCAAACATTATTCTTGCTTGAGTTACTACTTCATCATTAACTTTTGCTACGGCATTAACTACGCCGGCATTGTTTACAATTTTTTCTTTGGTAACTTCAATAACCAGCTGATCGCCAACTGTAACCGGTTTTTTGAATTTAGCTTCGACTTTACCAAGAAAATAAATAGGATGCTGTGCCGCGACATCAGGTTTTAACGCGGCAAAACCAAGAATGCTTGCCTGAGCCATAGCTTCAATAATAATAACGCCTGGAACGACCGGCATTCCGGGAAAGTGTCCGGCAAAAAAATAATCATTTATAGTGAAGTTCTTAAGGCAGGTTATCTTACCTATTTCATTATCAATAGATAATACTCTATCGATAAAAATAAACGGGTACCGTTGCGGCAGAATTTCCTGAATCTTATTGATATCCCAAATGCCTTCCATACTATATTACTCCTGAAAAACCGTTTTTACACCGCAAAAGCGCAAAAACCCGCAAAATCGCAAAAAAAAATACTAAAGATAAAACAAGTTTTCGCTGTAATTTTCATTTTTCTTTTGCGTTTTTGCGTCTTCTTTGCGGTTTAGCGGTGTTACTTTGTAATTAGCTTTTCCACTAACTCATAAACATTCTGTAAAGACCGTATATTGGGTATTTCGTTTTCCGGGATCATTATTTTGTATTTTTTTTCAATAGTGGCAACAATTTCAAGCGCCATCATACTATCAATACCTAAATCTTCACTAAACGTCGCGTCATCTTTTATCTCTTCCGGAGTCTTTTCGGCAATATCCGCGACTAATTTTTTGATCTCACTTTTGTAATCACCAAGGTTCGTTATATCTGACATACATCCTCCTTTTACAATTAGAAGCTGATTACCGCGGATCTATACGCGGATTTACGCACAGTAATTCGTTGGCGTTTATCCGCGTCAATATCCGCGGATATCCGCTTCTATTTTTATATAGCCAATCCGCCGTCTACCTTAATTACTTCACCGGTGATATACCCGGCTTTACCGGAAGCTAGAAAAGTGCAAATCGACGCTACCTCTTCTGGGGTGCCAATACGTTTCAAAGGAATCATCTTGAGCACTTCTTTTTTTATATCTTCCCGTATCGAAGAAACCATGTCGGTTTCTATAAATCCGGGGCAAACCACATTTACCCTGATGTTATAAGCGGCAACTTCTTTGGCTAAAGCTTTGGAAAAACCGATTATCCCGGCTTTTGAAGCACTATAATTTGTCTGGCCAATCAAGCCAACCAACCCGCTGACTGAACTCATATTTATTATGCTGCCTTTTTTTTGTTTTAAAAAGGTTATAATCGCGGCTTTTGTCATATTGAAAGTGCCGTTAAGATTCGTATCTATAACTTCTTTCCACTCTTCAGGAAGCATCATAAAAAGCGCTTTATCCTTTTTCACACCGGCATTGTTTACCAATATATCGATTTCCTTAAAGCGTTCTATGGATTTTTCAACAACCAAACAACATTGATCATAATCACGTATATCTGTTTGCAGATACAGGCAATCAACGCCGAATTTTTTTATTTCAGAAGAAAGGCTTTCGGCTTCTTTTTGGCTTTTATTAAATGTAAAGACTACGTTTGAGCCTTGCCTGGCAAATTCCAAGCAGCAAGCTTTACCAATTCCTCGCGATCCGCCGGTGATAATTACAGTTTTGCCTCTTAAGTCACTCATTGTGTTATTATATCATAT
>JBAZGZ010000135.1:0-5252 GCA_041652615.1 Candidatus Omnitrophota bacterium
TTTTGAAAATACTCTTCCGATTTTTCATTATTTCCCAACATTCCATAAGATTCGGCTATAAACAATAAAGCAGTATCATGGTAATATTTTTCTACTTCGGATTCAGAATTTTTGAATAGCTCTGTTACTTTTTGACAAAAAGTAATCGTTTTTTTATAGTTATCGGCATCAAGATAGGCAGTGGCCAAACCGAAATACGTTTTACCTAAAATTTCTTTATCTATTTTGATTTCTATGAGTAAAACTTTCTCATAGTTTCGTATGGCTGATTTATAGTCGCCATTTTCTTTATAACAATCTCCTATATGACAATAGCATTTCGCTATATCTTTATTTGATACTGGCACCGTCAAAGCTTCATTGTAAAACTCTATAGCTTTTTCAAAATTATTAGCATAATAGAAAATATCTGCCGCTATCATGACCATTTTATAATAATCTTCAAACCCAACATCCTCTTCTTTGATTTTAATGCTGTTTATAATTCGTAATGCTTCATTGGGATTAGTAAACATTATATCTTTCGCATGATTTAAACTATCAATTAATTCTTTGTTTTTCATAATATTAATTTATTTGTTAGGGTTATAAGGAGTACTTACAGATTTTACAAAATCCGCAGTTTGTGTTATCAATTTTGCTACCGCTTCTAATATTTGACCAATTTTTGTTTTAGCTTCTTCTGGATTTATGATTGGTGGTATCCAAGGTTTATTTGGAGGTTTTGGCCGAAAATTCTTTTGAGATTGTTCTATCGATCTCTTTATTCTACAAATGTCAAAACTATCACTTGGCTTTGGCGCATTGTATCTACTTGCCTGGTAAATTGGATAAAAAGCTGCAATGATTAATGCAAGGAAAACACCGCCTTCGACTATTGATTGATTTCCAGATGGATCTATTAAACTTATCGGGTTATTATCAGAATAAATATATGGATTGATTTTACCTATGGGATCATATTGCGTAAATCTTCCAATTGATGGAATATAATATCTCGCCCGCATATAGAGCAAGTCATTCAAATCCGTCTGGACGCCGTATTTGCCTACGTATTTGAATGGGTTTGTTAATGTTTCGGTAGAGTTCGTAGCAATATTGCCGAAGTCATCATAAGCATATTTGTTTTTAATGATGCCGTTACTGTCAGTTATTGCTACGGTTGAACCGATTCCATCATATTGATAATAGTAAGCGTTGTTTCCGATTACTTTTGAAATTAATCCTAATCCATAAACATAATAAGCGATAATTGCGCCTGAGGCATTAGTTTCACAAAGAACTGAAGGTAATCCTCTATTTGGATCAACGATATATTTTGTTATGGTTGAGCCTTGAGTTTTTTTGATTCTATTTCCTAAAGCGTCATATTGATAACTTAAGGCAGTTGAGCCTTGGGCGTATTGGGTTAACTGATTGTCGTAATCATAGGTGAAACTGGTGTCTGTGCCGGTATCAGGATGTAGTAAGGTTAAATTTCCATTATCATCGTAGGTAAAGCTTTTTCCTGTGCTTGTTGCGAGCTGGTTATCGGCATTATAGGAATATGTCGCTGAAGCTGAAGTAAAAAACGGCGAAACCAGCGGTATGTAACGTTTGATTTGGGTGCGGTTTGAGAGTTCATCAAGAGTAAATTCAAAACCAGAAGCAATTGACATATTGCTGGATTTATAATTGATAAGTTTGGTCAGCCGGCTTAAAGTGTCGTATTTGTAAGCGCTAAATAATCCCGGCGATTGGCTTGAAATGAGATTGCCTCGCGAATCATAACCATAGCTTGTAACATTATTAAGCCAGTCAGTAACTTTAATTAAACGGTTCTCTCTATCGTATTCGTAATTTACCGCTTTTAGGTCAGGATAGGTAAGCTTAGTAAGGTTATCTTCGCTGTCATAATCATAAGCGATGACCTTGCTGTCGTAGTTAGTAAAAGTTTTAAGCCTGCCTATAGCGTCATAAGTGAAATTTAACGCGCCGTATTTATCCGTAATTTGAATGAGGTTGCAACAGTTATAGGTATAGTTAGTTTCAGTAGTATCCGGATAGGTAATTTTAATCAGATGGTCTACCCCATCATAAGCATAGGTAAAGAGTTGATTTTTAGGGTCAGTTAGCGTGAGCAGCCTTCCTAAGGTGTCATAAGTATAATTTGTAATTTTTCCTAAAGCGTTTGTCTGCTTGGTGAGATTGCCTTCGGCATCATAAGTAAAATCTGTAATTGCGTTTTTGGCATCTGTAATGCGGTTTAATTGCCCAAAAGCATTGTAATCAAAAGAAGTGGTTTGGTTATCCGGGTCCTTGATTGATAAAAGATTGGAATTAGTATCATAGCCAAAAATATAAAGATTGTCTTTTGGGTCTTCTGCCTGCGTAAGGTTATTATCGGTATCATAGGTAAGGTTGACTGTGTTATTTAAAGCATCAGTTATGGAAGTGACATTACCATTTGCGTCGTAAGTTAACGCAGTCGTATTGCCAAGGTTATCCGTGATATTAGTGCGGTTTCCGAAAGAGTCATATTCAAAGCTAATTTTATTTCCGTCCGGCGCGGTAATGCTTTGCGTGTATCCGTAATAATTATTCGCATAGAGGCTGTAATTATCGCGGCTGTCGGTGACTTTAACCTGGTAATGAGTTTGATAAGTAGAATAACTGCGTTTATGGCCAAGCGCGTCAGTAATAGATTTGATGTAATAGCCTTCACTTGTGGTAGTTGCGTATTCGATGGTGGTTGTGCCTTGGTGCGGGGTGGTAATGGCGGTGATGTAGCTTGCGGCATCATAGGTAAAAGTTGCGGTTGCCCCCACCATATCTATTGATTGGGTAAGGTTATTGTTTGCATCATAAACAAAACGGACATAACGGCTGTCCGGCAAAGTAATACGCGAAACTTTGTTGTTGGCGTTGTAAGTAAAGATGGTATTTTTCAAATTAGGGTCAGTAATCGTGGTAATTTTTCCGTTTAAGTCATAAGCAAATGCGATTGTGTTATTGTTCCTGTCCTTGATATTTACCAGCCGTCCGCTTGAATTAAAATTCTGTTTAGATTTATCGCCTTTAAGTTCGAGGCAATAAGTGTTGTCGGGATTTTTTGTCAGAGTGTCATAAATAGCTTCCGGCGCCTGGTAGCGCGTTCCGTTCCAGAAGAAATGGTCAATCCTGCCGTCGCCTCTTCGGATATCTATACTTTGATCAGGGTTTTCCGTTAGGGTAATATTATAATTAAATGTCCAGGAACGGCCGAATAAGCCTTCGCGGGGATCGTCGGCATTATAGGTTCGGACAAATTCAACCGGCATACCTTTTGAGGAGTAACTAAAATCTATATCCTGGATGATAAAATTAAGGTTAACTGTGTTGACCATCCAGGAAGGCATACCCACGGCACAGGTTTTGTTGCCATCGTATTCGGTATTAGGATGGACACCCAAGCTTGAAGCCGGGCAGCACCAACAGATGCCGCCTTTTAAATTCTCAAGCTCTCCGGAAGCCGGCTGGAGATAATTTGTTTTAGCCAGCTGGGTATCCTTTAAGAAGATGAGCGCGTATCCCTGAAAGGTGCTGCTAAATTCTTCCAGGTCGGTGCTTTGACGCAGGTCTTTTTTTGCCGGGTCAATGAACTCGATTTTAGGCTCATTTTCAGTGTCGGTAACTACCACATAGTGTTCCGGTGAAACCAAAGCGATGAAAGGCGTATTCAGATTGCGAATCTGGTCTTTAGAAACTTTTACTACCTTTGGTTTAAGGCCTTTTTGTGAAGCAACTTTGCTTAACTCGGAAAGAGAAACTTGAGATTTACTGTCTTTAAACAGGCCGGCAAGATTTTTATTGTTCGATTCTATACCTAAAATATTTAGCGCTATAGCCAAAGCTTTTGGGCCGCAAGAGAAAGATTCTTCTCCTTGAAATGACATCTTGCGTTTTAATTCTTTTATCCAGTAAGAGCAATATTTTATCTGGTCCCAATCTTTGGTATCGGCGAGTATTTTCTGGAAAATACCCAAAGCGCGCGGGAAGTCTTGACGGAAATAATAGATGGCGGCTTCCGCGGTTTTAGCGTCATCAGCGTCCCGCGATTTTGGTTTAATTGCGATTGCCTGCTGGTATTGCCTTATTGCTTTCTGCCAATTGCGGTTATACTTATAGAATTTGCCTATTTCTATATGGGATTTCTGCGCAAAATTACTGCGCGGGAATGAGCGGATAACGGTTTGAAATTTATTTAAGCTTTCTTTCCAACTCTGCCGTTTTTGCGCTTTTTGGGCATCTTTAAAAAGTTTTATATCCTGATTTTTATTGTTTTTGGCAGACAGAAGCGCAGGGTTGAGAATAAGGGAAAAACAAAGGAATAGGTGAATTAACCTAAACAAGAAAGTTTTTTTGTTAATGGCCCCTCCTATTTTCTATGCATTTTCTATAGCATAGATTTGATAATTTGTCAAATTCTTTTTTATTTTTTTTAAAATAAGATGATGCTAATTTTTTTTCGAAGGCATCCTCGCTGCTATTACGTTGGTCTTTAGCATAAAAGTAATAATCTGATTGCCGGGATCATCCGTATGAAGATAAACATGCTGTTCTGTTGGGCCGGAGTAACCTTTGGTGTCGAATTTGGTTTCTATGGAGGTTTTTTCTTTCGGAGAAAGCTTTTTCTTTTCCACTTTTGAGGTCGTGCAGCCGCAAGATGTATTAACGCCGGTGATGGTTAAAATCTTTGCCGTTTTATTTTTATAAATAAACCTATGTTTCAATACTTTACCTTCTTGCGTCTTGCCGAAATCATGAGTAAAAAAATTAGATTGGGAGTAGCCTGTTATTAGGTAAGAACAAGAAAGGAAAATAAAAAATAATATACGCAAATAAAAAAACATTATGTTTGGATTAGGGTTATTTCTTCGGGGTTGCTTACGATTATTTCAGTGTAGTTTTTATATTGGCGGATTTTGCCGCTTATTTCAATGGTTTTTCCGGTGTAGAATTTAAGCGGGTCTATCCCCTTTTTGTGGAAAGCGGCGTATGAGTTTTCAAATATAACGATTTTAACTTTTTCTTTGCCTTTGGTGTCAAAATTAAGGGATATGGTTTTTTTTGTCTGGCGGGAACTTGCTATTTTACCTCGAACCGTCCTTATCTGATTTACATATTTAGGGCTTTCATCGGCGTTTATTGTTGCATAAACACCCCACATTCCTTTTTTTGCCTTTCGCGCGGCGCGTTGCAGCGCAATAAAAGTATCTACATATTTTACATTG
>JBAZGZ010000136.1:0-2510 GCA_041652615.1 Candidatus Omnitrophota bacterium
TGTAAGTCTTGTAATAGAGTAGTAGAGCGCGAGGAAAAGCCGGAGCCTAAGACTAAGGCTGAAATGAAGCAGATTCGCTTTAATTGTCCTTGCGGTGCTACGAATTACCGCGACGGATCCGCAGAGATCACAAAAAAGAAGATCAAGAAACTGGCCAAGGATCCGGCAAAACCGGTTCATGGTCCGGTAAAGGTATTAAAAGAGGCTACTGTGCACGAGGTATCGGGAATAATAATTGAAAGGAGCGAAGAAAGAAATGACGAAGCAAGCGAAGAAAGCCCCCTCATTATCTAGCAGTAAGGAAAAATTAAAAAAGAATGCCGATCTTTTACCGGCTAAGGATCCGGCAGAACCGGCCAAGGATCCGATCAAAGTCCAGGTTATTGAGGATCCGGCAGAACCGGCCAAGGATCCGGGGATAGGCGCTTTAGTAGATCAGATTAAAGCGACCGGGGTTTTAAAGAATGTATTTTGTAATGGTTTTGATTTTGCCTTGATCCGCACTAAGAGATCTCGTTTATCTATTGACGAAAGGGCTATGCTCGAGGATCCGCTTAATCGATTAGAGGTTAAGATCCTTGAAATGTTGCCTGAGTATATCCGCAAGCAAGCCGAAAAAGGCGGCCCTATAATAGATCTAACAGCTGCCGTTATAATGATCGTATGGGCAAAGAATCAGGAGTTAAAGGCTTTAACGCCTAAGGATCCGGTAAAACCGGCCAAGGATCCGGGGAAAGGCCCGGTTATTGATGATCCGGTAAAACCGGCCAAGGATCCGGCTGATCCGGCTTCTGTCCACTTTGACCCGACAGCTAGTATAGACGAAAAAAAACAATGATAACGCGAGAGGTGGTATTCCTAACAGGAAAATCAGGATCAGGTAAAAGCACGCTTTGCCGGAAAATGCTTTTAAGCGCGCAGCGTCTTCTAGTCTTTGATACAATTTCGGAATACCGCCGCCTCGCTCCCCCTTACCCTGCAATAACTATTTGCGACGTATATGATCTAATGGAATATCTTACCCTAAATGCTGACAAACCTTTTAGGGTGGTGTTTGATCATCCTGACCCGGAAGAAACGATCGAATTAAACAACGGCGAAAAGCTAACGATATTTGATTTTGTATGCAAGGTTATTTTGGAGGGCTTGACTAACATCACGTTTTGCATTGAGGAAATCGCTAACTTTGTAGAAGGTGGAAAAGCGCCGGTGTATCTAAGGAAGATAGCCCGGTATGGCCGGCACTCGGCAATAAATATATATGCTACCACGCAGCGGCCGGCTGACGTTCCCCCTGTTCTTCGTGCTCAGATAACTAAATTTATATCATTCAGGCAGCATGAGCCGCGAGATATAGATTGGATCCGGCAAATAATAGGTGATCAAGCTTTTAGTTTACAGCACTTAGAACAGTTTAAATATCCTGAACCTATGTTAGAAGGTAAACACTATAAGGAGTATGTGCTATGAAGAAATGTCCTTTTTTAATGCTTGGAATGGCTCCTAAAAGCAGCGTTAGTAAGTTGGTTGGTAGCGAGGAAAATGTTTTGATAGTCGGTAACTGCATGGAAAGAGATTGTGCTCTGTGGGGCATGGTTACAGAAGGAAGTCAAATTATAGAAGAAATGTGTTCTATTAGACGGATAGCCCAGGCAACGAAATGAGTAAAAAGTTTGAGCCTTGCTTACTTTGCGACAAACCTGTAAGGCAGTATCCCTCAAAACGCCGATATTTTTGCACACACCGGCACTATCGTTTATTTATAGAGTTATCAATGGCGCACACAGCCGCAAAGAATGAGATTTTAAAGACTATACGACGAGAAAAACAACTTGTTGTTGTATAGCCTCCCCTCTTATCTCGTATCAATTCAGTATTAAATAACCTCAAAAAAATTCTCACACTGGAAACTTCATAATTTTACTAATCCTTTTTTTAAGGTTAATCTTCATGTGTAGATTTTGAAGATTGATAAATTAAGTAATTTTTAAAAAGGAGTAGTCAAAATGAATATCGTCAAAGACGTGGTAAGCGATCTCAAGGGGGAAATTAAGCCCGCGAAATTGATAACGACTTTTATTATCGTTTTGGGTGTTCTTTGGATTATTGTTTTGCTCGGTAAAAAGTTTGGTTGGTTTAATGCTGTTAACCCTTTAAAGGCATAATGAAAAAACTCTTACCGCGCATATTATTAACTTTTGTTGTGGGCTTTGCGGCTGCCTGGGCCTATGACTTGGCTAAACAGGCGGCACAGAAAGCGACGGCGTAACATGAAAGACATTGTTAAAGGAGTATTGATCGTAATGGCAGGCGCTTTGGCTGCCGGTGCTTTGTTGAAGTTTATGGATAGTATAAAAGTAACTGAGCCATTAGCGGATTACATTACAGCCGGATTTAGCCGGCAGGGATAAATTTTAATAAAAAAGTATCATAGCGAAGGAGGATTTAAAAATGTTAACACAAATTAAAAGACAGCCAAGTATGCTCGGTATAGCCGCAGGTAACAAGGG
>JBAZGZ010000136.1:2563-5221 GCA_041652615.1 Candidatus Omnitrophota bacterium
CCGTTAATGTTCCTACTACCGGCACGCACTACGCTTTATTTTTGGAATGTTTAAGCGGCGCAGGTGTGGCTTTAACGCGCGCCGAAATGATCGCTGACATTGGCGATATAGTAATACGCATAGACGGCACAGAGATTTTGACCGCCTCTGCTACCTTCCTTTTGGATTTACAGAAGTATTACGGCGACGCGGTAGGAGCCGGGAACGTCAACGGCTATATCCCGATATATTTCGCCCCTCAGTGGTTGCCTTCTTTCGCGGAAAGATCTGTTTTCGCCCTGGGTACTAGGGGCATAGGTGTTATTAGCGTTGAGGTAAACATCACGGCGACAGCCGTATTGTCGGCCATTAATGTGTATTCAGAAGTTACTCCCGAGGATAGGCCTCTTGGGCAGCATATCCGCTTAAAGAGATTTCCGCAGGTGTTCGGATCAACCGGCGTTCAGGAAATTACTACCCTGCCCAAGGAAGGTAATGGCGTGGCTTATAAAGCGCTCCATATCCAAGTACCTGGCGCTTCCGTAGTAACGGACGCAACGGTAAAAATTGGCGGTAACGCTATTTATGATCAGGTTAAGCCTGGCCTTAACGATATGATGTTAAGGAAAGAATTACGTACAGCCCAAACTGATTATTTGCATATTGACTTTGCAAAAAATCGCGATCTAACTTCCTTCTTGCCTATGGCTAGCGTTCAGGATTTTAGACAATCGATCACCTGGGCTACTGCTGCCCCCAATAACTACAATATTTACGCAGAGCAGATTTGGGGCTTAAACGTAAAGTAAATTAAAAATAAAATTATGCCGCCGCCCTAAATCTTTAAGACGGCGGCTAATTTTTTACAAAGATAGAAAGGTATTAATATGAGCGTACAGCCAAGCGATATAAACACAGGATCCTGGGGTATAGGCAATCTGCCCGAAGTCGGCTCTTTAAATGTATCTGCTGATCCTAATAGTTCGGGCTCAAATAGCTTTTTTAACGGTATAGGCGACGCTGTAAGCGGCCTGGCTGGGTTATTTAATAACGGAGTTAATATTTTTAAATCCGTTGTCGGACAGTATAACGCAGCGAAACAAATAGCAAGCGAAAGCATAAAATCAAACCCGACAGTTGTTGTCGTTCCTAGCGCTTCTTCCTCCCTTTTATCTTCAAGCAATTTAGTAAAAATAGGGGTAGTGGTTGCGGTTGGAGCTTTCGCGCTTTTTTTAATCAAAAGGCCTGCAACGAGGTAGACAATGAATTTAGATCCTACAGCAGTAATAGGTGGAGCTTCTTCAGTTTTGGGTGCGGCCCAGGCCCCTGCCTCAAGTTCAACGGCAGTTGCCGAAGCCGGCTCTAATATGTATGGTAATTTCTCAACCGGTGAATTTACGTTGGGTGGAATGAATAGCAATACTTTAATTTTAGCCGCTATTGCCGCGATAACGATAGCGGTAATTTTTTATAATAAGAAAAAGCATAAGTAACCAGGTGCGCGGTGCTGATAAATTTTGTTTTATCTCAACCGGACAATGAAGTAAAGGGATTATTGGAGCAGATTAATGAAGTGCCGGTTGAAAGTTCTTTGAGAGACATTACAGAGGGTTATGCCATGGCTTATAAAATTAAATCCGGCAGCCGCTTGTTGGGTTTAGAGGTGTGCCGCATAGACGTAAGCCATTGGGGAAAGCGTGAATTAGTAATCTTGCGTTGTGTTAAGGCAAGAGACTATGATTTAAAAACTAACTTCTTTGATGTTCTTGATTTAGGGGAAATTGAGCTTTGTAAGGTATGGGATTGCGAGATTGTTCGGAGGCATATTGACCGCGCCGGAATGTTGCCGGCTCTTGAAAAATACGGTTATTTGGTTACAGAGATAGTTTTAAAAAGGAGGATTAAAAAATGGGTGGCGGTGGATCGGAGAGCAGTTCTTCTTCTACAAGCAGCACGACAAACGCGGATCAGAGAGTAGCTGCTGACGGCCAGGGTGTAGCAATCGGGGCCGGCGCTGATTATAGTGTTCAGAATATAGATAACTTCCCAGAAAGCGTAGCAGCTTTGGCTAATCATCTCTTGGATTTTACTGGCGGCGTATTAAATAAAGCAAATGAGACCCTTCAAAAAATGATTGAAACTAATGAAGGGGTTATAAACAAAACTGTTGAAAGCGCTGATAAATCTGTGTCCTCTGCCAATAATACAACGACAGCGGCAGTTAATACGGCGCAAACTGGAACGAGTTTAAATTTAAACAATCTTATACCTATGGCAATAATCGGTGTTGTAGTAATCGCCGGCTTAATGGTATTCAGGAAAAAGGGGTGATTTAATGAATATCTATCAATTTGTAAGCGCAACGCTTTTAAATAATGAGATCCGCACCTTTGCCGTTAACGGTAAATATATACGGATAATTTCCTGGGCTTCTTCTACTGCTTTAAAAATATCATTTGACGGCTCAAGTTTTCACGATATACACGCCGGAATGTTTATTAAACTGCCGGAAACAGAGTCTCCCTTCTCTCTTGTTTATCTTCAAAATTTAACTGGTGGTTCCCTTCTTGTTGAGTTTGGCGTATCAAGCGGTGAGATTGGAGATAACCGCTTAACGGTTACTGGAACAGTTGTAGCCAGTTTTCCAGGTAAGTCCGCGGCAATAGGTTTTAGATCGGA
>JBAZGZ010000137.1:0-5082 GCA_041652615.1 Candidatus Omnitrophota bacterium
GAATCATCAAGTTATGTTAGCACAACGATAATTACTTCTCAAGAAATAACCAATAACCAAGATACAAACAAATTCCAATATTCAATATCCAATAACCAAACGGAAATGTTAATTTTTGTTTGGTTAGGCCCTTCCTTTAAAGGTGTAGGAAGGCCTATCCCTTCTGGGATTATTGTTTCTTGTATCTTGGTTATTTCTCCATAGACGTTACCGTTACCACTGCAAAAATATTTTAGCTTCATGCTATTCTGGTATCCTTATCGTCTTAAGAATCTCCTCAAATACCGGCCGATATGAATCGAAATCCTTTTTATCCCTGATGATTAATGATATTTCAAATATTTTTTGGCCGGAAACTATTTTCATTGAGATTGCCCGGCCGCCGGTACTTCTTTCCACGTCTTCAACGACCGCCGGCTTATTATCTATAGTTGTCTGTTCAATTTTATTCACCTGGGTTACGTCACCGGCAACTTTGGCATCCTTATAAACATTTTCTCGTTCATTGACCAGCTCTTCGATTATAATCGGATTTTGGCGAAGGGATTTTGAAATTATTATTGCCGCAGTTTCCTCCGGATTCGTCAGCATTGTAAATTCCAGCATTTCTATATCGAATTTGCTCAACTGTTCATTCAAGGAATCCTTAGCGTAAGCACTTTCCTGGCTGCCCCATTCTTTCCACTCGCCCCGGCACTGGAATAGTATTGACCACCGGTCAAAAGAAAGATTCGCGGAAGGTATTGTTTTATTAATTTCAGGAACTGCCGCGGTCGTGTTTGAATTTATTTCCGGATTATCCGGAAGTACCTTATCAATTTCTTTATTTACTATTTGCGGTTGCGAGCCCCCGGTAACATTACCTGAGGCAGTAGTATTTTGCGCTTCTATGCAATACGCGAAGCCGGAAGTAATCAGAACAGCCATGACTAAAACGTAAAAAAAATTAAATTTACGGCTAAACATCGCTACTCTCCTTTTTTAATCGCTTCAATACGCTTAAGCACCGGCGGATGACTATAATCCAGAAATACTTTTAATGGATGCGGAGTTAAATTGGAAAGGTTATCCACGGTTAATTTTTTAAGGGCGGCAATAAAAGCTTCCGGTTTGTGGTATGTTAAAACCGCGAACTTGTCCGCTTCATATTCGTGTTTTCTTGAGATTACATTGGAAAAGATCGAAAGGAAAAGATTTATCGGGCTATAAAGAAAACCGAAGAAAATCAAACTGGCGTAAATGGAAAGATTTTGCATTTTAAATGCTTCAAATAAACCGTTATTGTTTATAAAAAAAGAAAGCACAAAAAGCATAATCCCGGTGGTAATTATCGAGAGCAGCATGCCTTTTATAAAATGTTTCTTTTTATAATGGCCGATTTCATGGGCAAGCACCGAGACTAATTCATCCGTAGTTTGCTTTGAAATAAGCGTATCAAAAAGCGCGATGCGTCGGAATTTTCCAAAACCGGTAAAAAACGCGTTTGATTTAGTTGATCGCTTTGAGGCATCCATTTTAAAAACCCCTTTTAGGGCGAATTTTTGCTCTTTGGCGTAATTTTCTATGGCGTTTTTAAGTTCTCCATCTTCAAGCGGAATGAATTTATTAAAAAGCGGCATAATCACAACCGGCGCGATAAAAAGCAAAAATAACTGGAATAGCGTTACGGCAATCCAGCAATAAATCCAGGCGAGATTACCTGCTGCCGCAAAAAACCAGAAAATTACAGAAAGGATTATTGCGCCGATAATCGCGGTTAGAATAAAAGCTTTGATAATATCAATGATAAAAGTTTTTACGGTAGTTTTGTTAAAACCGTATTTTGCTTCTAAAGAAAAGGTATGGTACGCGGAGAAAGGGATGCTTAAAATTTGCGCGCCAAAAGTGATGATCCCGGTAAAAATAAGGCCGGTCAAAATGGGGTTAAACGCGAAATTGCGCGCGATAATATCCACGAAATTAAAACCTCCGGCCAATATAAAGCTTAACGTGACAATCGTAAAGAATGTATCTTTTATCAAAGCAAAATCTGTATTTTCTTTGAGGTAAGTTTGGGAAAGTTTGTATTTTTCAACATCATAAAAACCTTCGAATTCAAAAGGCAGTTTTTCGGAAGCGTTTTTAACGTTTAATTTCTCAACTAACAGGCTGAGGAAATATTCGATGACAATGATTGAAAGAATTATAATCAGGTAGATATTCATAATTTATTTTTACCTGTAGGGAACGATCTCGACCGTTCCCTACGTCATAATTATTTATTATACCAAATTTTACTGATTTAAGAATCTTTCCTCAGTACGTTTTATTTCGTTTTCAACCTCTTGTATCTGCTTATCCATCTCTTCCACTATTCCGGTATAATAACGGATCAACTCCTCTCCATGGCGCGGGTTTTCTATAACACGCGCTTTAGCGTAACGCTCCACTTCCAGTCTCTCTTTATGCTTGCGCAATTTTTTTATTTTATTGGCAAACACTTCATTGTGCCTTTTTATTTCTTCCGGAGTTAATTCCTTATGCTTGTGTTCTCTGTGCGCGGATTCATTTTTTCCGCTATATTTATGCTTTTGCACGCCTTGCGGATTATCGGGTTTATCCTTATCAACTTCTTTTTTATGAAGATAATAGTCAAAGTTGCCGGGAAATTTTGTGATTGTCCCATCCTTTACTTCAAATACATTATTGGCAACTGATTTTACAAAATAAATGTCATGGCTTATAAATACTATGGTGCCTTCGTATCCATTAAGCCCTTTAATAAGCGCGTCAACCGCGTCAACGTCAAGGTGGGTGGTCGGTTCATCAAGCAAGAGAAGGTTTGGCGGATTTATAAGGAGTTTTGCCAATATCAGCCTGCTTTTCTCGCCGCCGGAAAGGACTTTTACCTTTTTTTCAACGTCATCACCTTTAAATAAAAACGCGCCAAGGATGGTCCGTAAGGATTCATGCTTCTTCCATAACGGTGTTATCGGCATTCAAAACATCCATACGGGTCTGGGAGAAATAACCCATAGTCACGTTATGGCCGACATTTCTTTTTCCCTCATCAATGTCAACTACTCCGGCAAGTATTTTAAGCAGCGTGGATTTACCGGCGCCGTTTTCTCCGGCTAAAACTGCCTTTTCGCCTTTGATAATTTCAAAATCGATATTTTTATAGACTTGGATTGAGCCGTAAGCTTTTGAAATGCTCTCCAGGTTTATCACGCGATAGCCGCTTGGGGAAGTTTCGGGAAAATGAAACCCTCTTATACTGTCGCGTCTGTCTTCCGGAACAATAACAAGCTCCATCTTATCAAGAACTCTTTTCTTCGCCCGGACCTGAGAAGCTTTATTCGGCTGGGCGTGAAACCTGTCGATGAAACGCTGGTATTGTTCTCGCACTCTTTCCTGCTCTTTGAATTGTTTTAAAAGATGGCTGCGCTGTTCATCAAGGATTGTCCGGTATTGTTCGTAGTTGCCTCTTATTTTAGCGATTTTAGAGTTTTCTAAAATCATTGAATGCTCGGTTACTTCATTTAAAAATACTTTATCATGAGAAATCATCACGAATGTCCCTTTGTAACTAGCGAGATAGTCCTTGAACCAGAGCGCGGCATTTAAATCAAGATAGTTTGTAGGTTCATCGAGAAGCAGGCAATCATAGTGACAGACCAGAAGCTTAGCCAATAAAACTCTCATCTGCCATCCGCCGCTTAGCTCCTTTATCGGACGGTTAAAATCCCTTTCTTTAAACCCTAAGCCGCTTAAAACTATTTTACCTTTATATTCTAGCTCAAAAAAACCAAGAACCTCCAGCCTGTGTGTTATATCGCCGTAATGTTTTGTCGCGGTTTCGTTTTTGCTTTCTAGATCGTCTTTTTCTTTTTTAAGGCAGGCGATTTCATGATCGCCTTCGGTTATTTCTTTTAAGACTGTGCGCTCGGAATGAAAACTTGACTCCTGAGGAAGATAACCGATACGAATATTTTTATTAAACTGTACACTGCCGTCGGTCGGTTCTTTTTCTTTAAGCATTATCTGGAAAAGCGTTGATTTTCCTGCGCCGTTTGGCCCAAGAAAAGCAATTTTTTCGCCTCGATTAATAGTCATAGAGACCTTTTTAAAGAGGTCCCTATCGCCGTAACTTTTGGTTAAATTGTGCAACGCTATCATATGCGATAAATATTTCTACTCAAAAATATGTAGGGGCGGGGCTTGTCCCCGCCCATAATATCGATTATACGGGCGGCCACAAGGGCCGCCCCTACACAGCCAATATTAATTATCTATTATAAGGATTCTCGGTTTGCGTATCACTGTAGCCTTGTGCAGCGCCTTCGGTGATTCCGCCTACTGCTTTACCGGCCTGCCCAACAGGTTCGCCAACAGCTTGCGCGCCTTTATGAACTGTTTCGCAACCAAGTAAAAAGAATAAAGCCAGGATAATATACTTCATATGTTCCTCCATTCTTTATAAGTAGAGAGTAGAGGGTAGAGAGAAAAAATTATGACCGTTCTTTAAGTGGAACCTCCACGTAAGGGGGCTACTCTCTACTATTAATCAATAACTAAGTCAGAAACCTTGATCTCGCCAGTACTACTTAACACTTTTGCTTTGGAAAATTTTGGTTCAACTTCAGAAACAATGATATCGCCGATTTTTGTTTTTTCCGAACCTAATTCAACGCCGGTTTCCGGATCAATCAGAGCTTCGCCTTTTCTGTATACGGTAAAATTTTTTCCGCTTGCTATGCCTGCATCTGCCCCGGCATTTACATAAACCAAACCATCCTTAACCGTAACGACCCTTCCCTGCCAGGCGAGCTTCGCAGCTCTTTGAGCAATATATTCCACCGCTCTATCAATGGCGATTTGCGTTGCCTTGCCAAGAGGAGTTGCTTTAAAGCTTGAACTGCCTATGCTAAAACCCCCACTGTAACCAATACCGAAGCCTGAAGCGTCAGCTAAACCTTCTACACGCTGGGAATCAAGGATTTCTCCTGTAGTTGAATCAATAATCTGGATAATTACCGCGATATGCGCGTTTGATTTTGACATACCGATATTTACACCGCTAATACTTAACCCTTGCGCCCC
>JBAZGZ010000138.1:0-5059 GCA_041652615.1 Candidatus Omnitrophota bacterium
AATTCTAATCAAGCTCAATATGAAAGTTCCGGTGAGAGAATATTCGATGACATTGATCCGAGTCTTTATACCTTAACTAAGAGGTGCTTAAAAGCAGAAAAAATTTGGCCAAAATATTGTCCATTGTAAAATATTTATAAAAATATGTCCGAAGAATCTTTTGTAAAGAAACTTGAAGAATTAGGCTACCAAAAGGTGCTGGAGAATCTTTTTGCTTCAAAATATAATCCTTTTGAGAAACCCATTGTATCGGCTTGGCTTAAAGGAAAAGAATTAGAGACAGCTATGGACGCCAACAAAATAGCCAAAAGTGCTAAAAATGCTTCCTGGTGGGCAATTTTAATTTCAATTTTTAGCATCCTTGCTTCAATATTTACGGTTTTCTTCAAGTAAATATACTTAGCTTGCGTAAATCCGCGTAGATATCCGCGGTAATCCGCTTCTATTAACAAAAAATATGTTTTCACTGACCCCACGTGAACGAAAAGTTCTTATTTTTGTTGCAGTTATAGTTTTTTGCGGAGCAATTTTACGCTTTTTGAATGTAAATTTATCAAGACAGAAGGCCATTAAGGAAATGGAATCAGCTTCTGCTGTATTTTCAAATAAAAATGTATCGGTCGAGCAGATTGTTATTAATGTAAATAATTCTTCGCAGGAAGAATTAGAAAAGCTACCCGGTATAGGCCCAGAAATTGCCCGCCGCATCATCGAATACCGCCAAAGCAAAAGCAGATTTAGTACATTTGAGGATTTAAAAAAAGTTAAAGGAATTGGGGATAAAAAACTAGCATCTATCAGAGAATACATTTGTTTTTAGGCTTATCCAATTCGATAACGTCTATGGAGAAATCACCAAGCTCCAAGATACAAAAACCAAACAATGAACAATAACCAAATTTCAATAACCAAACAGAAATGTTTAGTTATTGGTCATTGGAATTTGAATATTGTTTGTATCTTGTCTCTTGGTTATTGGTTATTTCTCCCGTGACGCATGATGTAACCGTAACCGAAAGACATCCGCTATGGTGGTTATGCTAAAGAAAATCTTTTCTGCCGCATTGTTAAATTTCTGGCTTTTTATCACATTTGCCTGCGGAATTATTCTTGCTTATTACTTTTCTTATTTTTTAGCCTTCAGCCTATTATTTGTTATTTCCATTATCCTGATTTTGTTTTTCTATAAACAACAGAAATTTTTGGTTTCAGATATTTTTATCGCACTTTTGTTTTTTTCTTTAGGCGGCCTCATGTTCCTGCCTTATGCCTCTTCGGATGTAGATAAATTTTCAGGTAAAGATAACAATTATGTTCTAAAAGTTTCTTCTTTGCCACAGGGATATTCTTTAAGAAATAATTTTTTTTCCGAAATTAACAAAGTCAATAATATTCCTGTGGTTTGTCGGGTAAAAGTAATTGACTACACTAAAAAAATGAATTATTTGGCTACATACAAAGTAACAGGAAGACTGTCCAAAAGACAATTCGGTAACTTTAACTTTTATTCGCTTTGGGTAAAATCAAATGTTTCTCCGGAAGAAGTGCCTATGGGTATGTGGGATAATATCGCAAAGAGATTAACGTTTCGTTTGCTCGATATCTTTAAGAAAAACTTAAGTGATGAAAGTTATAGATTTCTTGCTTCTGTGTTTTTGGGCAGGCGTGAGTTATTAGATAAAGAGGAGAAGGGGATTTTTACCGATGCCGGTATCGCTCATCTGCTTGCCATAAGCGGTTCTAATGTCGGGATCACCGCAGTGGTGCTGTTTTTTATTCTTAAATTATTTAATATAAGGTTTAAAGCGGGTTTATTAGTTTGCATCTTATTTTTATTTATTTATACTTTTATTACCGGCGCCAGTCCGCCAATTATGCGGGCAACAATTATGTATACAGTTTTCGTTTTAAGTTTTTTTGTAAAAAGAAAGTTAAACCCTTTTAATTCTTTGGGCCTAGCTGGTTTAGTCTGTCTTTTGATTAATCCTTCTTGGCTATTTGATGTTGGTTTCCAGCTTTCTTTTCTTTCTATCTTTGCGCTAATTTTGGGGTTTAAGATTTTTCCCATAACCTCATCAAAAATAGAAATTGTTAATCAACTAAAATATCTCTTTTTCTCTTCTCTTTATGTAACAGTATTAATAACCCCGCTTGTTGCTTATTATTTTGGCAGAGTCTATATTCTAAGCATTTTTAACAATATCATTCTAATCCCTTTTTTCTCGCTTATTTTGACTATAAATTTTATTCTACTGGTTTTCTCACCTTTTAAGCTTATTGCACAGTCTATAGGAAGCGTACTTTCTGCGTTAATCCCTGTATTCTATAACCTCTCAAAATTCTTAGGCGCTATTATATTTTCTTTCTTTTCTTGCTATTTTTCTGTGCAGGCAATATTTATCTATTATTTCGTTCTTGCAGCAGCCCTTATTTTTCTAGGAAATAAAAAGATTAAGGCTAAGGTTGAGGCTGAGGAATAGGTTAAGTTTTAACTTTGCTCAAGTATTATTGCCCCGCCTCACAGAAGATGCTGAAAAATTCTCTTCCATAATTTTTCAGCGCTCGGCGGGGTTAATTCGACTACACATTTTTTCAGGTAGGAAACCTGAAAAAATGTAAGTCTCATTAACGTTTGACAAAGCTTTAAGCTTTTGGTATAGTTCTTAATATCAAATCCCCCAATAAAATAAATAAATATGATTATACAGCTTAGAAAAATTGGCATTCTTTTAATCCTGGCGATAATTCCTTTCCAGGCATATTCTTTCTGGATTTGGTCGCCAAAAACCCAGAAGTGGAAAAATCCGAAATACTCCCCGTTAGCTACTCCTTTCCTGCAGTATAAAGAAGCAGAAACGCTTTTTAATGATAAAAAATACAAGGAAGCTTATACTGAATTTAGAAAGCTTATTGTAAATTATGCGGATTCAAAAGAAGCAGCTGATGCCCAGTATTACTTGGGAAGATGTCTTGAGGAGATGGGCCAACCGTACCAGGCATTTCTTCAATATCAGAAAGTCATTGAAAGCTACCCAAACAGCCAGCGCATAAATGAGGTTATCGAAAGAGAGTATAATATAGGTGAGTCTTTTTTAAACAAAGAGCCGAAGAAATGGCTTGGCGTTTCTGTTTATGATTTTGTAGATCACCCTTCAATCGAGATTTTTAAAAAAATAGTAGATAAGGTGCCGTATTCACCGTATGCTGCCAAAGCGCAATATAAAATGGGAATATTATTGCTTAAGCTTGGCCGTTATGATGAGGCCAGAGACGCATTCCAGAAAGTGGGGGATAATTATCCTGACAGCGAATGGGCATCTCCCGCGAAGTATCAACTGGCAATCGCGACATCGAAAGCATCTGGCGGCGCTGACTATGATTCAACAGCGGTTGAAGAGGCCACCAGGAAACTTGATGAATTTATAAAAAACCATCCTGATGCAGAAATTTCACCTCAGGCTATGGTGCAGCTTAAGGAATTACGTAACAGAGAGGCGAAAAAGAATTTTGATATTGGACAATTTTATGAGAACCAGAAAAAATATAAAGCGGCAGTGGTTTATTATGAAATTGTTTTAGACAGGTATTCCGATACGGACTATCTGGATAAGGCAAGAGCCGCTTTAGATAAAATTAAGAGTAAGATAAAATGAGAAAATTATTCTTTTTGATTTTAATTGTCCTTTGCGGTTGTGGATATACAACAAGAGGATTTGTTTATCCCAGCAGCAAGATATTTATCCCCCCGACATTAAATAAAATAAATATAACTTCCGAATCGCAGCGCTATTCTACATACACAAGCTACCCTATATTAATTGAAAACAGGTTTACCAACGAGCTGATAAATAAGTTTAATATTGATGGGCATTTAAAAGTCGTAAGTGTAGGGGATGGCGCCCTTAAGCTTTCTTCCGAAATCACACAATATACAAAAGAAGCCGTGCGATATACCGGCACCGAAGATGTTAATGAGCAAAGGCTGCGGTTGTATGTTCGCATCAAACTGACAGATCCGGAAGGTAAAGTAATAAAGAGTAGAGATGTGGTCGGAGAAACGAGTTTCTTCCTCTCCGGCCCCAATGCTATAAGTGAAACCCAGGCGCAGGAAACTTTGATTACTGACACTGCGAGAAGAGTTTTAGAGGCTGTTATTGAAGAATGGCAAGCTTAAGAGATAGTATATTCCTCATTTGCGGGCAAGATTATGCCCAACGCCGGCTTATAATCGAAAACATAAAAAAGAAAATACTTCAAAAAACCACCGGACAGTTTAATACCCTCACTTTTTACGCAAAAGAAATAGAGATAAAAGATTTACAGGAAAAAATCCTGCTCATTCCTTTTGATCAAAAAAAGATTTTGATTTTTAAAGATACGGAAAATATCCCAAAGGCGATAAAGGAATTTCTACTTAACAATATAACCAAGATACTCTCGAATAATTATATTTTGTTTGAAACCGAAAAGGGTTATTTTACAAATGATAGAAGAGTGGCTCAAGATAAATTTTTGAATTTTGTTTTCTCGAATTCTACTGTTTTTAAAGTGGGCAAATATGTCTCTGTACCAAGCTTTAGCGATTTTATAGCCAGCATCAGGTCCGGGGATTTATCAACAGCTTTATATGTTTTGGCTAAGCTTTTTGAGGTAAAATCAAGCGATAGCGAAAGAAAAGTTTTAGGGCTGCAGCTTTTCGGGGTTTTAGTAAGCGAAGTCTCTTACCTTAAAGACAGGGATCTAAGAAGAAAGTGCCTGAAACATCTTTTAAAGACAGACAGGATGATAAAAGAAAAAGGGATGGAGCCAAGGCTTGCTATTGAACTGTTTCTTTCTAAGTCTTTTGTACCGCAAGTTTCCTAACCATTTTAGAAAACTGGCTTTTTTTCCTTGCAGCTTTATTGGGATGAATCAGATTTTTAGAGGCAGCTCTGTCAAATATCTTATATACAAGCACTAACGCTTCTTTGGTTTTTGAGATATCTTTAGTTTCCAGAGCCTTTTTAAATTTCTTTAAAGCGGTTTTAACCTGCTCTCTTACCAATAGATTTCTTTCATG
>JBAZGZ010000139.1:0-5054 GCA_041652615.1 Candidatus Omnitrophota bacterium
AAACTATGTTTTTAAACGGGACGAGTCGCGCAACCGATAAACGAATAACGTTTTAATATGGCAAACATAGCAGGAAAAGTATTTAGGGTTGTTGGTCCGGTGGTTGAGCTTGATGAAGTTGCATCTCTTCGGATGCTTGATATGGTTGAGGTGGGAGATGAACACCTTGTTGGTGAAGTTGTAAGGCTTAAAGAAGACAGGGCTTATGTTCAGGTTTATGAAGATACTACTTCAATCAAAGCGGGGGATCCTGTTTATTCAGAAGGGTATCCTTTGTATGTTGAGCTGGGGCCGGGCTTAATCGGCGGCATATATGATGGGATCCAGCGGCCGCTTAAAGTTATACAGGAAAAAGAAGGTATTTTCATAAAACGCGGAGTTCATGTATCCGCTTTGAATAAAGAAAAAAAATGGCATTTTGTTCCTACTAAAAAAGAAAATGATCCGATACAGCAGGGTGAGGCTATCGGAGAAGTTCAGGAAACGAGCTTAGTAAAGCATAAAATATTAGTTCAAGCAAACATAAAAGGAAAAATAAAATGGATTGCTAAAGAAGGCGACTACTCACTTAATGAAAAAATTGCGTCTGTCACAGAAGAACAAGGCGAAAAAGAAGTTTTTATGTATCAGCGCTGGCCGGTTAGAAAGCCGCGGCCTTCTTTAGAGAGGCAAATGGTCAGTGAGCCGCTAATTACCGGGCAGCGTGTTGTTGATACGCTTTTTCCGGTGGCAAAAGGCGGCTGCGTTGCTGTTCCCGGAGGTTTTGGAACAGGTAAAACCGTTGTCCAGCATCAGCTTGCAAAGTGGAGTAACGCGGATATTGTTATTTTCGTCGGTTGTGGTGAAAGAGGAAACGAGATGACCGATGTTTTGCTTAACTTTACAAAATTAATTGACCCGCGCACCAATCGTCCATTGTCCGAAAGAACAATATTTATAGCAAATACTTCGAATATGCCGGTTGCCGCCAGAGAAGCGAGCATATATACAGGTATCACGCTTGCCGAATATTACAGAGATATGGGTTATAATGTCGCGCTTATGGCTGATTCGACAAGCCGTTGGGCGGAGGCTTTAAGAGAGCTCTCAGGAAGATTAGAGGAGATGCCGATCGAGGAAGGATTCCCTGCATATTTGCCATCAAGGCTTGCTGAGTTTTATGAGCGCGCCGGAAAAGTAAAAACATTGAATAAAGAAGATGGCTCAATTACTATAATTGCTTCGATATCTCCTCAGGGCGGAGATTTTTCCGAACCGGTTACATCACACACGAAAAGATTCGTCAGGTGTTTTTGGGCCCTGGATAAAGATCTTGCTAATTCCAGGCATTATCCGTCAATTAGCTGGATCGATAGCTATTCGGAATATTTGGATGATATAAAAGGGTGGTGGCATAAAAATATAGACGAGAGCTGGTTGTCTTTACGTTATGAAATAATGGAACTTTTGCAGAAAGAGCAGCATCTTTTGCAGGTAGTAAAACTTGTCGGCCCGGATGTTTTGCCGCAAACCCAGAGGCTTGTGCTCGAGGTATGCAGTATTTTTAAAAATACATTTTTACAGCAAAGCGCTTTCGATAAGGTGGATGCTTATTCTTCCGCCCGTAAGCAGTTCCTTATGCTAAAAATAACGCTTCATTTTTATCATAAAAGTGAAGAGCTTGTTAAAAAAGGAATAGGTGTCGAGGAGTTAAAAGAAATCCCGATATATAAAGAAATTATGAGAATGAAGTTTACCTATACAGAAAACGATTTAGAAAAATTAGCTAAATTACCAGAAGAGATAGACAAGGTTTTGGCGCAGCTTGGAGCTTGAGGGGATATAAAATGAAAGAATATAATTTACGAGAATATTTAGGTCTGGAAGAAATCGTCGGACCGGTTTTTGTTATTCGTAATATTCATAATGTCGGGTACAACGAATTGGTCGAGATAGTTGATAAAGAAGGTAAGTCAAGAGTAGGTATTATCATTGAAGCGGGAAAAGGCTTCGCGGTAGTTGAGGTATTGGGCGGAACCAGCGGCCTTGCCTTAAAAAACTGCACGATCAGATTTAAGGAAAAACCATTTATGGTTGGGGTTTCTGAAGATATCCTGGGAAGGGTTTTTGACGGTTTGGGTAACCCCTTGGATAATATGCCTAAACCGCTCTTTGAAGATTATGTTGATGTTAATGGTTTCGCAATTAATCCTACTGCCAGAGATTATCCAAAAAATATTATCGAGACAGGTATTTCTGCCATAGATGTTATGAGCACTCTTGTCCGAGGGCAGAAACTTCCCATATTTTCCGGAAGCGGGCTGCCGCATGATTTAATTGCCACACAAATCGCGCGCCAGGCGCACGTAAAAAACGAAAGTTTTTGTGTTATGTTTGTCGCGATGGGCGTAAAATATGATACCGCCAAGTTTTTTATAAAAAGTTTTGAGGAATCAGGGGTTCTGGAACGGGTTACAATCTTTTTAAGCCTTGCCGACAGCCCTTCAATCGAGAGATTACTTACTCCAAAGTTAGCATTGAGTTGCGCGGAATTTTTGGCCTTCAAGAAAAACATGCACGTTTTGGTAATTATGACGGATATGTCTAATTATTGTGAGGCTTTACGTGAGCTTTCAACCATCCGTGGCGAAATCCCCGCGAGAAAAGGTTATCCCGGATATCTTTACAGTGATTTAGCAAGCCTTTATGAGCGCGCGGGGATGATAAGCGGCATAAAAGGTTCGATAACCCAGATACCTATTTTGACTATGCCTAATGATGACATTGCCCATCCGATACCGGATTTAACCGGATACATTACCGAAGGGCAAATTGTTTTAGAGCGGGAAATAAACGCGAGGGGTATATATCCACCCATTGCCTGCCTCCCGTCATTATCGCGTCTTATGAAAGATAACATTGGAGCGGGGTTAACGAGAGAAGATCATCCGGCTCTTAGTTCCCAATTATTTGCTTGTTATGCCAAGGTTAAAGATATTCGCGCGCTTGCTTCCATAATCGGCGAAGAAGAACTTTCTCCATTGGATAATCTTTATCTTAAGTTCGGTGATGCATTTGAAAAGAGGTTTTTGACTCAAAAACCATACGAAAATCGCTCGCTCGACCAGAGTCTTAATTTAGGGTGGGAAGTTATTTCGATATTACCAAAAGATGAACTTGTCAGGATACGTGAAGAGATAGTTAATAAGTATTACAAAAAAGTAGAGAGTAAGGGGTAGAAACGGATACCCGCGGATCTAAACGCGGATAAACGCCAGCAAGTCGCTTGCGTAAATCCGCGTAGACATCCGCGGCAATCCGCTTCTAAATAAAGATGGGAACAAGAATTCCGGCAACAAAGACTAACCTTTTAAAGACAAAGAAAACTCTTGCTTTAACCGAAGAGGGGTATGAGCTGCTTGATGAGAAAAGAAGGCTGCTTATGGCCGAACTTACCTCAATAATCTATATCGTTGATAAGTTTCAGCGTTCATTGGACGAAGCTCTTCTTAAAGCGTACAATGTGGTAGACAAGGCAACAGTTGTGATGGGCAGGAAGAAACTTGAAGACCTGGCTTTTTCGGTAGATATTAAAAGTACAATTTCAGTTTTTCAGAAAAGAGTTATGGGGGTAAATATTCCCACAATTTCCTTAAAGACCACAGATAATCTTCCTTGTTATAGCTCTTTTGATGTTAGCCTTTATGCCGATGAAATAATTGTTAATTTTAAGGAGCTTCTTACTTTGAGTGCGCAGCTTGCAGAGAAAAAAATTGCTTTGCTTCGTCTTGCAAAAGAAGTGCAAAAAACAATTCGTAAGGTAAATGCCCTGGAAAAAATACATATACCATTCTTCAAGGATACGTTAAAATATATAAGTAATACCTTGGAGGAGGAATCGAGAGAGTCGTTTTCAATGTTAAAACTTATTAAAGAAAGGTTGGGCAGGTAAATGGCGTCAATAAAAAGCATAGCTGTTTCTGTATCAAGCGGAACGAGGGCTTTAGTTACCGCAAAATATGCGATATATCTTGCAAAGTTACTTAATTCAAAGTTGTACGCGCTATATGTGATAGATGAAAAATCATTGCAGGATTTATTGCGAACAAAAATATTTGTAGAGGTTGAAGCGGTTGAGTATGAGCGTGATTTGAAAGATCAGGGAGAGAGTTTGTTGTTGCGGGTAAAAAAAATGGCGCAAGAAAAAAATGTAGAGTGCGAAGGCCTGCTTCTTAAGGGCGTTATTCACGATGAAGTAATAAAAAAAGTAAAAGAAATTAACGCTGATTTACTTGTTATGGGTGAACCCAAAGAAGTTTTGTCACGCCGCGAAATATTCTACGATGAGGCTGAAAGGATTTTTAGGGAATCCAGCTGTCCGGTAGTAATCGTAAAAGATAATGCAAATGTGGAGAAAATATATAACGAATTAGAGTAATAACAGCTATTACTGTAAGGTAACGTGAATCCCCACTCGCTTTGCTTGAGGGATAATTCGCGCTATCATCCAGCGTTTATTTTTCGCGTATAATTTTGCACGCATAAAAATAAGTGCTGGATAATGTGCTCATTAAAGGAGGTCCCAGGCTATGAAGATATCAGATTATCTTAAAAAAGAGTTTTGCATAATGGACTTAAAAGCTCAGGACAAGGACCAGGTTATTCGGGAGATTGCTTCTTGCCTTACCGTTAACGGAAAAATAAAGGATAAAGAGAAGTTTATCCAGGATATACTCGAAAGAGAGAGCCTTGGCTCTACCGGTATAGGCCATCGCGTGGCGATTCCTCATTCACGCACCGATGTTGTTGATGGTTTTGCGATAGGCTTTGGGCGTTCGAAAGAGGGGATTGATTTTAAAGCCCTCGACGGTGACAAGGTTAACCTGATTTTTCTTATGGGTGCAAACCCGCAGGAATTGAATCTCTACCTTAGACTGCTTGCGGAACTTTCCAGGCTGCTTATGGAAAATTCTTTCCGCAAGGAATTACTTTCTGCGCAAAGTGATGATGAGGTTATAGCAACAATAAAGAAGTATGAGGCAGGAGGTCTTGAAGTGATAAAACGTCAGAAATCA
>JBAZGZ010000140.1:0-5047 GCA_041652615.1 Candidatus Omnitrophota bacterium
CAAGCTGAGCTATTGTAACATCCTCTGTCTCTCCGGAACGGTGGCTCATTACTGCGGTAAAGTCATTTTTAAACGCGAGGGCAATAGCCGCAAGCGTTTCGGAAAGGCTGCCGATCTGATTTACTTGTATCAAGATAGAATTAGCTGCTTTTTCATCTATACCTTTCTGCAATCTCTTAGTATTAGTAACAAATAAATCATCACCGACAATCTGAATTTTTTTACCTAGGTTTGCGGTAAACTTTTTCCAACCCGACCAGTCGTCTTCAGCCAATCCATCCTCAATGGAAACAATCGGGAACTTAGCAATAAGCTGAGAGTAGAAATTAATCATAAATGAAGAATCTATCCTTTGGCCCTCGAGAAGATAGCTACCATCCTTAAAAAAGGAGCTGGATGCTGGGTCTAAAGCAAGCGCCACCTCATTACCTGGCTTATATCCTGCTTTTTCAATCGCTTGAATAATTAGCTCTAAAGCCTCGCTATTCTTAGATAAATTAGGAGCAAAACCGCCTTCATCACCCACAGAGGTAGAAAGCTTTTTTCCTTTTAGAATAGATTTTAAGTTATGAAACACTTCATCTGCCGCTTGAAGCGCGCGTTTAAAACTGTCAAAACCTATAGGCGCAATCATAAACTCCTGAATATCCAAATTATTATCCGCATGTAAACCGCCATTTAAAATATTCATTAACGGAACCGGCAACAGCTTAGCTTTTGTGCCGCCGATGTAGCGATAAAGAGGTATTTTTTTATTGGCAGCCGCGGCCTTTGCTACGGCCAAAGAAACACCCAAGATTGCATTCGCGCCTAATTTGGACTTATTAGGAGTGCCGTCCAAATCAAGAAGCATTCTATCGATTTTCTTAAACTCCGGGTCTTTGCCTTTTATTTTTGGAAAAATTAACTTATTTACATTGTCAACCGCTTTAAGAACACCTTTACCCATGTATCTCTTCGGATCTTTATCTCTTAATTCCAAAGCTTCATGCCCTCCGGTAGACGCTCCGGATGGAACAGCGGCGCGTCCAATAACGCCATTAGACAAAACGACATCCACCTCAATGGTAGGATTGCCGCGAGAATCAAGAATCTCTCTTGCTTTTACAACTTTGATCTTAGCCATATAACTCCTTTTGTTTACAGTAGAAAGTAGAGGGTAGAAAGTAGAGAGATGGAAGAAAACCAGAATTTTTTTGAAGACCTAAAAATCTTTAGCCGAAATAACGGTCTTAATTCTTTCTCTCTACTCTCTACTTTCTACTCTCTACTCTTTACTATTTGTTAATAATTAAATTTATTCGTAATAGGCATCCGCCTGTCTCTTCCGAAAGCGCGCGGTGTAATCTTTATACCTATCGGTGCCTGCCGGCGCTTATATTCGTTTGAATCAATCATATTTATAACTTTTTGCACCAGTTTTTTTTCAAAACCTTTATCCACAATCATTTCAAGGGAACAATCTTCCTCAACGTAAAGCTTTACAATAGGATCCAGCTTTGGATAAGGAGGTAAACTGTCTGTATCTTTTTGATTCGGCCTCAGCTCTGCCGAAGGCGGACGCAAAATTACCGAAGCCGGGATTACCTTCTTCTTCGCTATGTAGTTTATATAATCCGCCAGCTTATATACAAGCATTTTAGGTATATCTTTCAAAATCCCGAATCCTCCGACCATGTCGCCATAAAGAGTACAATACCCGCAGGAAACTTCACTTTTATTGCCGGTATTTAACACAAGGTACCCGAATTGATTAGAGAAAGCCATTAAAAGATTCCCGCGGATTCTTGCCTGTAAATTTTCTTCGGGCTTAGTCCCGCTTACTTTTTTGAAAATAGGCTTGAGCGTATTAATGTATCTATCTAACATACCGTCAATATTTACGATATTATAATCTACTCCTAAATTTTTGCATATATTTTTTGCGTCGAAAAGGGTTTCCTTCGATGTATAACGCGAAGGCATTATTAACGCAAAAACATTCTCTTTACCTAAAGAAACAACTGCGAGCGCAATGACCACAGCGGAATCTATGCCGCCGCTTACGCCGACTATGATTTTTTTAAAACCGTTCTTTTTAACGTAGTCATGCAGGCCTATTTTTAACGCGTAAAACGTTTCCTCTTCTTCGCTGGTTGAAACTTTTTCCAGCTTATGCTCAGTTTTGTGGTCCAGTTTGAAAAAAACAAGGTCCTCTTCAAAACGCTTTGCCCGGGCGATGACATTTCCGTCCCTATTTGCCACCATGCTTGTCCCATCAAAGACAAGCTCATCCTGGCCGCCAACCAGGTCGCAATAAAATACAAAAGCTTGCGAATTTGTGGCAAGCCTGGAAATGGCCCTTTCACGCAAAGACATCTTTCCAAGATGAAAAGGCGAAGCTGATATATTAATGACAAAATCGAGATTCTTACCTTTTAAACCTTTGACAAAATCCTCTTTCCATATATCTTCACATATGCTTGTGCAAAACTTATAGCCTTTAAAAGTATAAAAAGAGACAAAATCTCCCGGAGTGAAATATCTCTTTTCATCAAACACTCCATAATTAGGAAGAAAGATTTTCCTGTAAACGTCTTTTACTTTTCCGTCTTGAATGAAAGCGCAGGCATTGTAAATTTTATCGCCCTGCTTTTCGACAAAACCAAGGATAACAATAATATTAGTGCATTCTTTCTGTATAATTTTAAGATAGCGTATATTTTCATCGACAAAATGTTTTTTAAGAAGAAGATCTTCCGGCGGATACCCCACCAGGGCTAATTCAGGGAAAACGATAATATCTACCCCTTTAGCCTTTGCGCAATTGATGCTTGAAATTATCTTTTTGGAGTTAGAAGCGATATCGCCAACGCAAGAATTTACTTGAGCTAATGCTATTTTTAACATAATATACCGTTTTTTAAATTATATAGATTTAACCAAAGTTAGTAAATCATTTTCTAGCGGCTTGCCTAAAAAATCTCGACCATATAACCATTCCTGTCCCTATAAGAATAATTGAGATGAATTGCGAAAGAGACAAAGAAAACACGCTTCCTCTCGGGTCAGCCCTAAAAAATTCTATCAAAAATCTGAATATTCCGTAAAAAATCAAATAGATTGAAACAATTTGCCCGTTAAATTTTTTATGCTCATTAATATATTTCAAAATAAAAAAAAGAACAAATAAAAACAACGCTTCCGCTAACTGCGTAGGAATCACTTTTGTTCCCAGCGCTCCTGCGGGAGAATCCGGAGGAAACAAAATTCCTATCCATGAAGTTGTGGGACGGCCATAGCAGCAGCCGTAAGAAAAACAACCGATCCTGCCAAAGGCATGCGCAAGCGGAAGACCAACGGCAACTATATCGCAAAATTGCAAGAAATTTATCTTATTACGCCTGGCAAGAGAATAGGCGCTTATAAACCCAAAAATAACTCCACCATAAAAAACAAAACCGCTCCTGCTTAATATGACTTCCAGCGGATTAATCAAAAAATTATCAAAATCAACAAATATGTAGAAAACTCTTGCACCCAAAAAAGAAAAAATTAAAGTCCAAAAAATAACATCAGAGAATACCGTTTTATTAATGCCTTCTCGCGTCGCCACTTTAAGACAAACCAAATAACCGGCTAAAACTCCCAAAAAAACAAAAAAACCATAAGTATAAATAGTTATCGGCCCGATTTTAAAAAGTATTGGGTGCATGGTTTAATATTTAGAAACCAGTAACCAGAGACCAGAGAACAGAGAACAAAAATTCGCTTTTCTGACTTCTGGTTTCTGTGCTCTGGTTTCTGGTTTCATTAATTATATGTTGTAACAATACCTATCTTCTCTATACCAACATCCTTGCAAACATTCCATATCCCGGTAATAACCTCAAGGCTTGCTTTTTTATCGGCTTTTATCAGAATTGAAGTATATTTGTATCCACTAAGAAAACTTTTTAACACATTTAATTCTACCTGCTTATCCTGTATGTAAATTGTATTACCTCCAGAGACAACCAGATCCAACGTGGAGGCATCGAATTCGTTATTGGTTAAGACACGCGGAAATTTAACGTTTAGACCGGACGTTACGTTTAAACCGGAACTTAAGATAAGAAAAGCAAAAAATAAAAATATGATATTCAAAAAAGCTATAATGCTAGTCTGACTCAAATTAGATTCCTTAAGCAGTAATTTTCTAAACCTCATTGCCGTATCTCCTTTGCGATAATGCTTCTAAAAGTTCAGTTATTGCCCGTTCCGTTTCAAGAATACAAAAATTCACCTTATACGCAAAATAACTATAGGCAATAGACGCTACCAACGCGACAGACAAGCCGGTTACGGTAACCACCAGCGCCTGCCCCAAACCTTGTGCCAAATCAGCCTGCACTATCGCCCCTGCATTGAAAGTTTTTTCTGAAATAGCGTAAAAACCCTTAAGCAAACCTACGGCGGTCCCAAGAAACCCAAGAAGCGGGGTTATCTGCGAAATCACATTCAACAGATTCAGATTCTTTTCCAATTGCGGTATTTCATACAATGCCGCGGCATCCATATTTTCCTTAACCATCTCCCTTGAGCTTTCGTAATAAACCAGGCCGGCCTTTAAGATGTTGGTAATATAAAATGGATTTTTTTCGCAAACATCAACCGCCTCGGAAATTTTGTTTTTACGCACGCGATCGATAACCTGGGAAATTAGATTTCGCGGATTAAAACGTAAAAGCGAGAAATAAAACAAAATTCTTTCAATTATAACGGTTAATGAAAGGACCGAACACAAAATAATAGGCACCATCATTAAACCGCCTTTTGATAACCAAAACCACATAAAATCCTCCTTAATGAGCGCTATCATTTTTCTGTGTGTTTACACACAGAAAAATGATAGCGCGAATTAACCCCGCCGAGCGTCAAAAAAATATGGCATAGTCCCTGGAATTTCCTATTCCAGGGAAACAAATTTTTTTGACATTCCTTGCGAGGCGGGGTAATGAAACACTCGCTCAAGTGTAACGCGCGCAGAAAAAATACTAGTGCGAATTAACCCCGACGAGGTCGGCAA
>JBAZGZ010000141.1:0-5017 GCA_041652615.1 Candidatus Omnitrophota bacterium
ATAAGAGCTGAAAATCCAAGATTTTTCCCACCTTTAGTTACCTTTGTCACTCTATTTATAAAAATAACTTTTTCAAGAAAAGCCTTCTCATGGCCCTGTCCTTGTGTATTTTGTTGTTGTGTATTTAGCGCGCTCAAAATTTCAACCCTCCTTCTCTTGCCCCTTGCGACAGAGCTTCTACTCTTCCGTGATACCTATAACCTGCTCTATCAAAACAAACTTCTTTTATGCCTAACGCAAGCGCTTTTACAGCAATCAGTTTTCCGATTTCTTTCGCGGCATCTTTATTGCTGGATTTCATATTCTTTGCCTTAAACTCTTTTCCTAACGTTGAGCATCCGGTAATTGCCTTATTCTCGTCATCTTTAATTAGTTGAGCATAAATATGCTTCTTACTGCGAAAAACAACTAAACGAGGCTTAGCAGCAGTTCCCTGCATCTTTTCTGTAACTCTTCTGTGCCTTCCTTCTCTTCCCGATAACTTCATTTAAAAATCCCCTTTCTTCTTCGCCCATCCGTAATTAAATCCCTGGGTTGGGCTTCGAAGAATTTCATGAGTTCTACGAAGTCACACCAAAGTTTTTAATCATGACTGACGAAGTAGAACCTTTTATTTCGCCAAAGCTTTACCTAATTTCTTTTTTACTTCCTCACCAACATATCTTATCCCTTTACCTTTATAAGGTTCAGGCGGATAAATTTTATGTAAATTTGCGGCAAATTCTCCAACTTTCTGTTTATCAATACCCTCGATAATTATACGGTTAGGATTAGGTACGGTAACCTTTAAATCCGTGGAAATAACTATATTAACCGGATGCGAAAACCCCATCGCAAGATTAAGAGTCGTTCCTTTCATCGTAGCTTTATATCCGGTCCCAACTACATCAAGCTCTTTTTTATAACCATCAACCACACCCTTAACCATGTTATTGATTAATGCCCGGATTGTGCCATGACAGCTGCGTATATTTTTTTCTTCGCTGTTTCTCTTTACTATTACCTTATCAGCGGAAACCTCAACGCTAATGCTTTGAGGAATATTTAAATTAAGCTTGCCCTTGGCACCTTCTATCAAAAGGACATCACCTGCAAGGACTGCCTTTACGCCTTTCGGTAATACAACTGGCTGTTTCCCTATTCTTGACATATTATTGTATTTTAAAAGTTACCAAATTGATCCTATGTATTCGCCGCCAATCCCTTTTTCGCGCGCTTCTTTATCGGTAAGAATATTCGAGGAAGTAGATATCAACGCGATACCAAAACCATTCAGGACGGAAGGAATTTTTAATTTATTCACATAAATCCTTCTTCCAGGCTTTGATACTTTTTTTATCTGACTAATAACACTTTTTTTACCGTCATATTTTAAATAAACTTTTATTTTTTTGAAATGGCCAAGATCCACTTCCTTAAAATTTTCAAGATACCCTTCTCTTTTGAGAATCTCGCAAATCTTTAAAACTATGTTTGAGAAAGGCACAATAGCATCGTCTTTCTTTACCTTCGCGGCATTTCTTATAATAGTAAATACATCTGCAATCAAATCTGTTCTACTCATTTTAACCTCACTTCGTTCGGTTAGATTACAGAAACCTGTAACCAGAAACCAGACGAAAAGAATATTTTCCTGGTTTCTGTACTCTGGTTTCTGGTTTCATTTTTTCACCAACTTGCCTTTTTTACCCCCGGGATAACCCCCTGCCAGGCTAACTGCCTAAAACAAATGCGGCATAATTCAAAATCTCTAATGTAACCACGAGGCCTGCCGCATAAACGGCAGCGGTTACGGTAACGCGTAGAAAATTTTGGTTTATTTTTTTCTCTTTTCCATTTTTCAATTTTTGCGGTCGTGGCCATTTTTATCTCCTATTTATAGAAGCGGATTACCGCGGATATTGACGCGGATTTACGCACAGCAATTCGCTAGCGTTTATCCGCGTTTTGATCCGCGGACATCCGCATCTATTCTCTATCGCCTAAACGGAAAACCAAGTAAAGTCAATAATTCTTTAGCTTCTTTTGCGTTTTTCGCGCTTGTGTGAAGCGTAATATTCATACCTTGCGCACGAGTAATTTTATCTGCTTCAAGTTCGGCAAAAACATTCTGTTCTGTAAGACCAAAAGTATATCCACCGCCGCCATCAAATGAGTTCGGCGAAAAACCTCTAAAATCTCGTATACGCGGGCTTGCCACAGTGATGAATCGATCAAGGAATTCATACATACGATATCTGCGTAAAACAACACAGCAGCCCACAGGAACATCTTTCTTTAACTTAAAATTTGATATGGGCTTACGTGAACGGCAAATTTTCGCTTTCTGTCCGCTGATTATCGCAAGCTCTTCGGCTGCTTTTTCAGTTAACTTTGGATCGGTAATGGCCGCGCCGACGCCCATGTTGATAACAATTTTTAAAAGCCTCGGGACAGCTAAAGCATTTTTATAACCGAATTTCTCCTGCATTTTAGGAATTACGGCTTCCCTGTAATCTTTTAATAACCTTGGTATATATTTTTCTTTTAAATCGCCTGCTGACATTTCTTACACACCCTTATTTTGCTTTTGTCTTTTAATATTTTTATGCCGAACCTTACTGGCTTTGAGCAACTCGCACACACTAGCGCTATCTTTGAAAGATGCATAGGCATTGGGATTTCTTTTATTCCTCCCGGCTCACTTTCTGAACGCTTACGAAGATGTTTTTTAGCGAGATTTAACCCTTCGATAAGAACGCGCGAATCGTCCTTTAATATTTCAAGGACTTTACCGCTTTTACCTTTATCCTTACCGCTGAGTATCGTTACTTTATCACCTTTTTTAATTGCTAAACTCATTTTTATTTCCGTTTTGTTTTTTCTCTCTACTCTCTACTTTTTTATACTACCTCTGGAGCCATAGAAAGAACTTTACTAAACTTATCTCTTAATTCCCTAGCTACAGGACCAAACACTCGTGTTGAACGGGGATTGTTATCCTTATCGATAACCACACAGGCATTAGTATCAAATTTAATCATCGCACCATCCGTTCTTTTAATCGGAAGATGAGTTCTTACTACAACCGCTCTTACAACTTCGCCTTTCTTAATCGCAGCATTAGGCAAAGCCTCTTTTACGCTTGCGGTAATAACATCACCGATGAGAGCGAAAGGCTTATTTTTTCTGCCGATTACTCCTATAAAAGAAACCTTTCTTGCTCCGCTATTATCTGCAACATCAAGTTTTGTCTTAATATAAATCATTTTAAAACCTCTACCAATCTAAAACGTTTTTCTTTGGAATGTGGTTTACACCCAACAATCCTAACCTTATCCCCTATTTTTGCAGTGTTATTTTCGTCATGAACTTTATATTTTTTCTTTTTTACAATCAGCCTGGTATAAACCGGATGCAAAAACTTGTTAATAACCTTAACTACGATAGTTTTTTTCATTTTATCCGAGATAACTACGCCTTCAAGTGATCCTTTACTTTTTACCGCTTTCATTTGCTTTCTCCTTTAAAACCGTCATTATTCGGGCTATCGCTTTACGGTTAATCTTAAAAAGATGTGGTTTCTCTACTGTACCTCTGCGTTTAAATTCAAAGTCCATAATCTCTTTTTTAAAATGGCTTAATTTTTCTTTTAATTCCTGCGCTGATAATGCTCTTATCTCTTTTATCTTCATTTTCTCCTCATAACAAACATTGTTTTGCATGGTAATTTAAACGATACCAGGCGAAAGGAAGCACGCGCGTAATCCTCAGGGATCCCGCCCAACTCAAAAAGGATAGCTCCTCTTTTTACAACTGCTACCCAGGTATCAACTTCACCCTTACCTTTACCCATTCTTGCTTCAGCAGGATGTTTGGTTATGGATTTATCAGGAAAAATTCTTATCCAGAGCTTGCCACCCCTATTTATCCTTCTACTTAAAATAATTCTTGCTGATTCAATTTGAGCGCTTTTAATCCACGCGCATTCAAGCGCTTTAATGCCGTATTCGCCAAAAGAAACCGTTGAGCCTCTTACAGCAAGCCCGCGACGTTTGCCTCTTTGAGATTTTCTATATTTTACTCTTGCCGGAAATAACATATTTATTCCTCTTTCTGTCCTGAATTATCTTTTATCATGTAGCTGCCTAATCTTTTTTCGCCCTTATATATCCAAACCTTTACGCCATTAGTGCCATATGTTGTCCTTGCTACACCAAAACCGTAATCTATATCGGCACGAAATGTCTGAAGAGGAACTTTTCCGTATTTAATAATTTCATTACGCGCGATTTCAGCGCCTCCAAGCCGTCCGGAACATTTTATTCTTACCCCTTCACAACCTAACCCCTGAGCCTGGCTTATTGCCTTTTTCATAGCTCTTTTGTGATTAACTCTTTTTGTCATTTGGAAAGCAATATTTTCAGCTACAAGTTGCGCCTCAAGAGCCGGTTCTGATACTTCTTCGACATCTATGACTACTTCTTTCTTTGCCAGCTTCCCTAGCTCTGCTTTTACCCTTTCTATATCCTGTCCACGCCTTCCGATGATTACTCCCGGACGGGAAGTTCTTATTTTTATACGTATAATCGTAGGCGAAACGCGCTCAATAACTATCGTGGATATTGAACCCATCGGATAGCTTCTTCTTATAATTTCGCGTATATGTACATCTTCTTCCAAAAATTGCGCGTATTCTGTTCTTCGTAAGGAAATCCAGCGTGAAAGCCAATCTTTTCCAAAACCTATTCTTAAAATATACGGATGAACTTTTTGACCCATAGACTCCTCTTATTTTATCTTTGCCTTCGTAACAATTTTTTCCGGCGTATCCAGTTCTACTACTATATGAGATGTTCTTTTTATTATTGACCCCGCCCTTCCGAATGTCGCCGCACGAAAACGCTTCAATGTTGGCCCCGGGTTAGCCAGAACTTTTGAAATAACTAATTTATCCTCTTCGTATCCTTTATTTTTCGCGTTAGAAATTGCCGATTTTAATACTTTCTTAAGCAGGAATGCTCCTTTTTGATTAAGA
>JBAZGZ010000142.1:0-5007 GCA_041652615.1 Candidatus Omnitrophota bacterium
CTTATTAAAAAGCCTTGCCACGGCCGCAACGCGTATTGCTTCTTCAAGCGCCTCAATTAAAGCAAGCGTACTTTCAAAATTATCGCCGATAGAAATAACGCCATGGTTTTTAAGCACAACTAAATTATTCGAATTTAGCGCTTCGATTACCGGTTTTGTGTCGGTAACTGTAGGCGTATCCTGCTTTACCACCGGAACTTCCCCCAGATAAAACTTTGTTTCAAAGGTGAGCGCTTTAAGGGTTTTCTCCACCGCGAAATAGCCGTTAATTAACGGCGGATGAGCGTGTAAAACCATTTTCGCGTTAAAATTTTTATAGACCAGTGTGTGCAGCGGCAATTCTGAACTTGGTTTTTTTGAATCAGCTGAACTGTTATCGGTTATATTAACCTTTACGATATCGTCATAAGATAGATTCCCCAAAAAAGTTCCTGTTGCCGTAATCAAAATATTTTCATGATCCATGCGGCAGCTTAAATTTCCGGATTTAGCCACTGTAAGCCCGGTTTCATAAAGCCGTTTTCCTGTTTTTATGATTTGTTCCTTCATGTTTTTTTCTTTCTCTGTCATATTTAAACCTATAATAAAATTAATGTTTCTCTGTTGTACTGCCTGCTCTATTTTATGTTACGAAGGTTACGGATGTTACACTTAAAACCTCGTGTTTTACTGTAACCTTCGTAACCTGCGCAACTTTCGTAACGTTCGTAACCTAAAATCTATTTTTCAATATTCAAGTAAATATGTTCCGTTATCAAATTATTCGGCGTAATATCAAATGCCGGATAGTAACCTTTTGCGCCCTTGTGGGCAAGTTTTACTCCCTGGTATTCCAACAATTCTTTATCCGGCCTGACTTCTATCTTGATATCCTTGCCGGATTTTGCATACGATGCCGGCGGGCAAAGAACATAAAAAGGAATACTAAAGTGTCCGGACAAAATAGCAATCTGATACGTGCCAATCTTATTGGCGATATCGCCATTTTGCGCAAGATTATCCGCGCCGACTATAACTTTGGTGATTTTCCCTTCCTTCATGACCTGGGCGACCATATTATCCGAGATTATCGTTACATCAAATTTTTCGCGTTCTAATTCCCAGGCGGTTAAACGTGATCCCTGTAAATACGGCCTGGTTTCCGTAACGAAAAATTTTACATTTTTATTTTTCTCTCTGGCGAATTCACCGATTAAAGGCATCTGGCCGCTGACATTACAATGTGTCAGGATAACATCACCGTCAGCTAATAAATTACTTGCGGCTTTTGCCTGTTCAATTCTTTTGTTTTTTAATACCTCAAGAAATCCGGCAATGCTTTTTTCTAAAGGCGCTCCGGCAACCAGCCAGCCCAAAATCATATCCGTAAGATATTTAAAAGAAAGTGTCGGCCGGGATGCATTGATAGTTTCGGCTAGTTTAAACAAAATCGGTTTTATATCTTTTTTCTTTTTGTTTTTCTTCAGGACTAACAGAAAAATACAAAAGACCAGAATAACCTGGCCGACTGCGCGGGTTTTCATTTCTTTAATCGCCCTGCACGCCTCTTTTTCATTCCTGGCTTTGATGTATTTAACCTTATGCGGCAGAAGGGTTTCGTCAAGAATATGAATAGTGTTTCCTTTCAAGGTAACTGGCCAGAATAAAGGTGATAACTTCATAGTGTTTAGCGTAAAATTATTAAATCACAATACACAAACCACAAATTACAAACAATACACAATAAACAATTCCAAAATCACAAACAAAAAATGTTTGTGTATTGTTATTTTGGAATTGTGATTTGTTTGTAATTTGTACATTGTAATTTGTGATTTAAATTCCTATTGGAAGATACTTCTATATTGCTTTAAAACCTTAAGCGTAATTTCCCCTGGCTTGCCATTACCAATCACGCTGTTGCCACATTCTACCAGCGGCATTACCTCCAGTAAAGCGCTGGTTAAAAAAGCTTCATCGCAGGATAAAAAGTCTTCTATGGTAATCTCTTTTTCTGTTAACTTAATCCGGGACTTTTTTAATTCGTTAATTATGATTTTTCTGGTTATACCGTAGAATGCACCTTTGCTTAAGCTTGGAGTGATTATTTCTTGGTTTCTTACGATAAATAAATTACTGCGCGCGCCGCCGACTAAATTATCTTTTTCATTTAAAATAAGCGCTTCGTCTTTTTTCTGTTTTTGCGCTTCATACCAGGAAAGACGGTTTTCCAGATAACTTAAGGATTTTATTTGCGAAAACTGGTTTTGGGAATTCTTTTTATAAGGAGAAATTATTGCCGTAAATCCCTTCTCATATGCATCCTGCTGGTAATAACCAAATTTATCGGCGTAAACAAGAACACCGGTGGATTCTCTTTTTTTATACGCGGTGATTCTGATGTAGGCGTCTTTTAATTTATTAGCTTTTAGGAGTGCGGCAATTTGCTTTGAGAAATCTATTTTTAGCTCTTCTATGCCCAAAGCATTTAAACCGTCATTTAAACGCGCGACGTGTAAATCTAAAAATGGTACTCCTGCGTTGTAAGCTCTTAAAACTTCAAAAACTCCCCAGCCAAAAAGAAAACCCGGTTCGAATATTTCCGCAATTGATTCTTTATCAACTAGATTATCGTTACAATATATTTTCATAACCCGGTTATCATTTGAATAGTTCACTAAAATTCTTATTGGTTATTTTTTCTTTTATTCCTAAGCCTAATCCATCAAGCATTGACAGATTAGTTTTTACATCGCAGGCTACGGGATAATCTGAACCCCAAAGAATTTTATCTTCGCCGAATAAATCAATTGCCAGCTTAATATTTGCCAAAGATGATCCGGAGGTATCAACGTAAACTTTCTTAAATATTTCCGAAGGCGGCTTTCCTAAATCTTTTACCATTTCACGGCTGCGCAGCATCGTATAGACCCGGTCAAACCTGTCTTTTAGAAAGGGTGCGACGCCACCTAAAGATGAAAAAATAAAATTTATTTTATATTTTTCTAAAATACCCTCCATCATCAAAAGACCTAAAAACATTGAGCTATCAAATGTATATTCCAAAACCGGCATAAGCAGCGGGTCTTTTACCCGCTCAAAACCGATAGGATTTATTGTCTGAGGATGGACAAATATCGCAAGTCCGTATTTTTCCGCAGCCGCAAATAGAAGATCCGATTTATCCAGGATAAATTTTCCGCCATCACTTGAAGCAATGCTGATACCTTTAAATCCCGCTTCTTTAAGATTTTTAACCTGGGCAGAAATATTAGTGTCGAGATCGACTATACCACAACCGATAATTTTCTGATTTTCCTCAATCAACGCTTCTAAATGGGAATTGTAACTTTCGCACAAACCCTCCCAGCCCAAGGCTAGATGAGCATCTGTCGCCGGATAAACTAAAAGTGCTTTGTTGATTTGGTTTACATCAAGAAACTCAAGTAAGCGAGGCTTATCCGTCCATACGCCTCGATAAAAGGAGGTACTTTCAGCTATTTCCTGCGGAATAAAGTGAATATGGCTATCGCACAACATAATGTTCAGATGACAGAAGACAGAGGTCAGATGACAGATAATAATTTTCTGCCCTCTGTTTTCTGTCCTCTGTCGTCTGTATATATTCTAACTAAATATGCTTCTCGCCTTTAACCGCGCCGGCTTCCCACTTTGAAACGCCGTGCATAACATCCTCGAAGCAAAGTTTTGCCAGAGGATCGAAATTACTAGTCATAATTCTCTGTATACGTCCGGGTTTTGAGAAAAATTCACGCATACACCAGGCGCCAAGACGTCCGTAATCTTCAAGGGTAAGATGCGTGGTTGGCATAACCGGGTGAAGAAAATCCCACTTAAGAAAATCGATTTTCTTGATATCAATCTCTCCGCGTTTTACACGTTGTCTCCAGATTGGTGAATTAGGAGCAGGCGTAACGTAACCTACCCAAAGGATATCCGGATCAACTTCATCGGTAAATTCATACCTTTGTTTAACCGAATATTCTGTGTCATCATCAAAGCCCATCATAATATCAGCAACAATTGCGATATTCTGGGCGCGTAAAATATCAATGGTTTTTTTAATCTGATCGATAGTTATGCCTTTGGCGATTTTTTTAAGCTCTTCGGGTGTAGTAACCTCAATTCCAAATACACCCATAAACAATCCGGTTTCCTTCATTAAAGGCAAAATCTTTTCGCAATTAATCCAGTCAACCGCTCTACCCAAAGAAACCCATTTAATCGGATTATTTTTGGCTTTCTTTAAATTACAGAATTTTTCAACTCTCTCAGGGTTAACATTAAAATTGTCATCTTGGATAACCACAACTTTAACGCCCATTTTATTAAGAAGCTCAAGCTCTTCAATTACCCTTTCCGGAGATTTCGCGCGCCAGGTAAGAAAATCCTGCGGCGAACGCGGATCATACTGATCCCACTCATAGCAGAAAGTACAAGCTGAAGGGCAGCCTCTTGAAGTTATCATTTCAACAAACGGCTTCCAGAAAGTATGGCCGATATATTTTGTCATATCAAATAAATCATAAGCCGGAAGCGGCAACTGATCCAAATCCTGTAACAATGACTTATGCGGGCCCATTACCGGCGTGCCATCTATGCGCGATGTAACACCAGCTACATCTTTCATATTTTTTCCTTTATCAATGGCATCGATTAAGTCATAAAAAGACTCTTCTTCGCCCATAACCACATAGTCTATTGCCGGATTATCTTCCAGAGTCTGGACCGGTAAAGCTGAATACCAAAGCCCCCCCATAACTATTTTTACATTCGGGATAACCTTTTTAATCCTTGCAGCAGCTTGATTAAAATGCCAGATAATACCAAAACCTACGGAACAATGGATCATGTCGCCTAAAACAACTACATCCGGATTTTTTTCTTTAACTTTTTCCGCAAGCTGTTCAATAGGAATACCTAAGACCGTTGCGTCTAAGACCTCGAGATTACCATAACCTTGCTCACGTATATATGCTCCCCATTGGGCATATAGCTGATTAGGTG
>JBAZGZ010000143.1:0-4942 GCA_041652615.1 Candidatus Omnitrophota bacterium
TAAATTCGTGGAAAGCCAGCCAAACGAAAAGCTAATAGCGAAAAAATCTTTCTGCCGGTAAAAGTTCCAAACCGCGAAAATCGGCACAAAGAGCTGGAATAAAGTCCCTCCAAAAACATGTAAAAATTGCCCAAAAAATAAGAAAATTAAATGGCCGAATTCGTGGACACCAAGATTAAGTTGGGACAAGAGGCAGCTGTAATCAGGGTTAAGCAGATATTTGAATAAAACATATAAAAACCATAATAAAACCGGCAGTCTCAGTTGCCAACATTTTCCCCGCGAAGAGATAACCGCTTCATGTCTTATCCTTTCGATAAAATCATTCCTCATAAATTATGCTGGTTACTTGTAAGACTGAAAACCGGGGAATCTGTCACTTTTTATTTTTTGGAATCGATCATCCTCAACATTCATCATTGCTTTTATGTAACGCCAGGCTATAAATATATTGGTTTTTACCTTTTCTTTTATCTGTTTCGCCGGAGGGATAAGCTCACCTTTATCATCCCACCATACTCCAAGCTCATACGCTGTATTTTCTATCCATACGCCCATATCGTCAACATCCGTTACAAGCGCCCATAACTCATCTTTATAAATCTGGAAAAGTGACAGATCCGGCTTAATCTCTTCGGAAAACTTAAAAAGAATCAATTTGCCTTTCAAGTCTTCTATTTTCATTCAACCTCCTAATGAGCCCAGTTAGAAATGTAATTTCTAACTGGGTGATAGTGCGAATTAGCCCCGGCGAGCGCTGTAAAATTTCCGAAGGAAATTTTACGCATCCCCTGCGAGACGGGGCAATGATCTATTTCCCTTTTGCTAACATCGCATACTCATCTTTAGAAATAAGTATTTTCGAGTTATCATCACCGCTAAAAGCTATTCTGTAATATTTCGGTTCTTTAGAGGCGCTGCCTTCCTGGACTATCTCGGTATAAAGTATATAGCTCCTGTCTTTTGAAAAACTTGCTTCCGGTTTATTTATTTTTGGGGTATGGGTTATGCGCCTTTTATCAATCCCTTCCATATCATACACATACACATCGTTATCTTTAAGCACAAGACGGTATTCATCCTGTATGTCAAAAAATTTATCGTAGCCAACATTATCTTTGGAATAAATGCTTGAAACATCTTCCACGCCCGCGTAAGAAACAGTCATAAACCCGAGAAAAAACAAAAAGAAAATCATTTTTTTACCCATTACCCCCCCCCTGTTTTATAGATGCGGATTACCGCGGATACCTACGCGGATTTACGCACGGTAATTCGCTTGCGTTTATCCGCGTTTTGATCCGCGGACATCCGCTTCTATTATATTCGTAAAGATTTCTTTTCATATAAACGCGCCAAAAGATAGAGTAAATCCGAAAGCCTGTTTAGGTATACAAGCATATAAGGATTATTAACGAGCTTCTTACGCTTCAGTGTCACTGTTTTTCGCTCTAACCTTCTGGCAATAGTTCTTGATACATCAAGAAAACTAGAAACAAGGTTTTCCCCCGGTATAGAGAAACATCGATTTTTAAATTTATTGTTTTTTTCGCATATAATTATATTTTTTTCGAGCTTCAGAACGTGGCTATTATCGATTCTTTTCTTCAATTTACCGAGGCTTACTTCTTCTGTAACCATTTCCGATCCAATCATAAACAAATCGCGCTGTATTTCTTCGATTGTTTTTTTTGTTTTTTCATCATGGATAGAACTTCTGCATAAACCTAAGAATGAACATAGTTCATCAAGGACCCCGCAAGCATCTATTCTAATATCATCCTTTGATACACGCCTAGAACTGAGTAATAATGTTTTTCCGCAATCGCCTTTTTTTGTAGTTATGCCCATCTAATAATTTATTAATTTAAGCCTTTCTTCTTTTAAATATCTTCACGGTTTCCATGGCCCACAAAGGAAATGATGAAATCACCACGACTAAAACCCAATCATATAAACCTAGATTTTGAGTTTTAAAAATTTTCTGTAAAAATGGTAAATAAACAACAGCCATCTGCAAAAAGAAAGAAATAGCTACCGCTAATATAAGTTTTTTATTGGTAAGAAATCCTATCTTAAAAATAGATTCTCTTTCATTACGGCAGTTAAAAGAGTGTGCCAGTTGAGCGCAGGCGAGAACTATAAATGCGGCGGTTCTCGCGCGAACAATCCCCTCCTTTTCAACAAACAAAACCAAACAAAAAGCAGAAAGGCTGCATAGAGCGATAAACGCGCCTTGTAAAAGCATCGCAATAGCCCTTTGCTTTGTAACTACAGCTTCATTGGCGGCTCTTGGCTGGCGCTTCATAATATTAGGATCGGTTGTGTCAACGCCTAAAGCAAGTGCCGGAAGCCCGTCAGTAATCAGATTAACCCAAAGTATATGGATAGGCAACAATGGTATGGGTAGCCCCACTAAGGAAGAAACAAACATAACCAGGATCTCTCCGGCGTTACAAGAAAGAAGATAATGTATGAATTTTTTTATATTATCATAAATACCCCTTCCCTCTTCAACCGCTGCGACAATTGAAGCAAAATTATCATCAGTAACAACCATATCCGAGACTTCTTTTGTAACATCAGTTCCGGTAATGCCCATGGCAACACCTATGTCTGCTTCCTTTACCGCGGGCGCGTCATTAACGCCATCGCCGGTCATTGCCACAACCTCGTGCATAGAGCGCCAGGCACGGACAATACGCAATTTATTTTCCGGTGAAACTCTCGCGTAAACCGGTATATTTCTTATTTTGCCACTGAACTCATCTTCGCTTAATTTATCAAGCTCTTCTCCGGTTAAAGCAATTGAACCTTCTGTAAAAAACCCAAGCTCTTTGGCAATTGCCACCGCGGTATTCTTATGGTCACCGGTAATCATAACTGTTTTAATCCCGGCAGTTTTGCATTCTTGCATCGCGTATTTAACTTCTTCGCGGGGAGGATCGATCATCGCTACCAACCCCACAAAGATTAATTTATTTTCTATAATTTCTGCTTCAAATTTTTCATTTTTATCCACGACCCTGTACGCAACAGCTAAAACGCGCATTGCGGAATCGCTTAAATGATTATTTACCTCTACTATTTGTTTTCTATCTTCGCCAGATAGCGGCCTGATGCCCGCATCTTCTTCTACCTCTGTACAATTACCCAGTAATATGTCCGGCGCGCCTTTGACAAAAGCGAGCAATTTTCCATTTACGTCACGCCGGATAATCGTCATTTTCTTTCTTTCGGAATCAAAAGGTATTTCATCAACAAATTTAAATTCTTTTTCCTTGTCGTCTTTTAAAATTCCTGCTTTTGCCGCGGCAGTAAGTATCGCCCCTTCCGTCGGATCCCCGACTATTTTATAACCGGTTTCGCCTTTTGCGAGGACTGCGCCGTTACACAGAACACCGGTGGATAAAAGCTGTTCAAGGCTCTTATATTCTGAAGGATTGATTATTTTTTCGTTTAATTTAAATTTTCCTTCCGGGGCATAGCCTATGCCACTAACCTCAAAAAGATTACCGCCGGAAAAAACTGCCTGAACCGTCATTTCATTTTTGGTTAGGGTTCCGGTTTTATCAGAGCATATCACTGTGGCGCAACCAAGTGTCTCAACCGAAGGAAGTTTTCTGATCAGAGCATTGCGTTTCACCATCCTTTGCACACCAAGCGCCAAAGCAATTGTAACTACCGCAGGTAATCCCTCGGGGATAGCAGCAACTGCCAAGCTTACTGAGGTAAGGAACATATCAATAATTTTACCGCCCCTTATAATCCCCAGAACAAAAACCATGGCTACAAGGACGAAACAAAGATAAACTATCCATTTTCCGAATTGCTCAAGCTTTTTCTGTAAAGGTGTTGACTCGCGTTCTATTTGCTGAACCATGGTGGCAATCTTACCAAGCTCAGTAGCCATACCGGTATTAGCAACTAATGCGCGCGCTTTGCCGGAAACAATAGATGTCCCCATATAAAGCATATTTGCCCTGTCTGCCAAGGGAATTTCTTTTTCTTTTAAAACGTGAATAGTTTTAGCGACGGAAGAGGACTCTCCGGTAAGTGATGCCTCTTGAACGCTGAAGTTAGAAGTATTCCATACTACCCTTGAATCAGCCGGAACATTATCCCCGGCTTCAAGTTCAATCAAATCTCCGGGAACAAGCTCTGCTGAGGATATAACATCGTGCTGGCCGTTACGGATGACTTTGGAATTAGGTGAGGATAGTTTTTTTAAAGCAGCTAAAGACTTTTCCGCGCGATATTCCTGCATAAACCCGAGTATCGCGTTCACTATAACAATAGCGATTATAGCTAACGCATCTATCCATTCCTGCAAAAAACCCGAGATAAGCGCGGCAGCGATCAAAACCCATATGATAAAATCTTTAAATTGTTCAAAAAAAATTTCAAAAGGCGATATTTTCTTTTTCTCTTGGAGCTGATTCGGTCCGAATTCCGTTAACCGTTTCCTAACTTCGGAGGAACTAAGCCCGCCATCAATGTTACTACTAAGCACGGCTGCAGCTTCTTCTATGGTTATGTTGTAAAAATTTTGTTCGTTTGACATATTGTTATTTTATCGTAATTAATAATTTAATCAACGGGGAAAGTTCAATGATAAGGCTCACAATTGCAATACAATGCGCAGTTTGGTTAAGGTGGCAACCTGAAACACTTAAAACATTTTTTGAAATTTTTCTATTTCCTGTTTTACATTTCTTTTAGTGACAATCGCTGAAATTGCACATACACAATCAGCACCTGCGTCAATTACTTGCGGCGCGTTTGTAAGGTTTATGCCGCCTATAGCAGCTAATGGCAAACACACATGTTTTTTTATCTCTTTTATCATCTTTATACCGACGGGATTTTTCGCATCCGGCTTCGTTGAAGTTTTAAATATAGGGGAAACTCCTAAATAATTTGCCCCTTGTTTTTGCGCAAT
>JBAZGZ010000144.1:0-4931 GCA_041652615.1 Candidatus Omnitrophota bacterium
TTGACAATGGTTTACTCACAGCATAGAATAAAAAAGTCTTTTGTTGGAGGGCTAAAATGAAACAAAAAATTTTCTTCGTATTTCTTACCTTATCATTAATCTGTCCGGCTGTTTTTGCGCAAACTCCACCTACTTCTCAAAGTATCGGCGCTGTTGACCAGCAGCAAAAAGCATTGGAAGAGCAGCGCATGATTGAAAAACAGATAGAAACAAAAAGAAAAAAACCTCAGATAGAAGAAGAGAAACCTGCAGAAGCTCCCGCAATACCCGAAGGCAAAAAAGTTTTAATAAAAACAATAATCGTTGAAGGCGTTACACTGCTGTCCGATAAGGATTTAAAAGCGGTGATCTCTCAATATGAAGGCAAAGAGCTTTATCTTTCGGAAATGCAGAAAGTGGCAGATCTTATTACCGATATATATAGGAAGCAAGGCCACACTACCTCAAGGGCATACTTACCTCCGCAGACCATTAAAGACGGTATTTTAACCATCAAGATTATTGAAGGAATCGTAGGTAAAATAGAGGTAAAGGGTAACCGCTATTTTAAAACTTCTACGTTGGAAAAAAAAATTAAACTAAAAAGCAAGGATTACTTTAACTATTCAACCCTCCAAAAAGGCCTTACCTATATAAATGAGAATCCTGACCGAACGGCAAAAGCTATTCTTGTGCCAGGCGAAATGCCAGGGACAACCGATATAATAATAGAGGTCAAGGATAGGCTTCCGATACATTTGGGCTTTGATTACGACAACTTCGGCTCGCGCTATATGGAAAAAAACAGATGGTCGGCTGTTTATGAGAATAATAACTTCCTTGGTTTTGACGACAGGCTGTTTTTTAAGCTTCAGATGTCGCAAAAAAGCTTATATAATTTGAAGAATGCCAGCTACATCTTTCCTGTAAATGACACATTGCAGGTGGGCGGCTATTTTACGCATAGCCGGCTTATTCTAGGTAAGGAATTTAGGGCTTTAAGCGCTGTAGGTAAATCCACCATTATCGGCACTTTTCTTAATAAAACTTTGGTATCAAACAGGGTGCTTGATTTAAGGTATAATTTCGGCTTTGATTACAAAGATATCAAAAACTACCTTTTAGGCGCTGAGTCTTCAAGAGATGAGATGCGGGTTGTGAAGAATGGTTTGGATATAGATATAACCGATAAATTCGGCAGAACCATCATAACTCCTGAATTAGATATAGGTATACCTAATATGTGGGGAGGATTGGATGATAAGGATCCAAGGGCTTCCCGCTTAGGTGCCGGAGGGAAATTTGTCAAAGGCGTTTTTAATTTTTACAGGCTTCAGCCAATGCCTTTTTCGACATCTTTATTGCTTAAAAATACCGCGCAGCTCTCTAACTATAATTTAGTTGCTGCCGAACAATTCCAGATTGGCGGCGCGCAGAGCGTCCGAGGTTATGGGCCGGGTGAATACGCCGGAGATAAGGGCATATATTCATCTGCGGAGTGGTCGTTTCCGGCATACTTTCTTTCAAAGAACGTAACCATTCCTTTTTCACAGGAAAAACTTTATAACGCGCTCAGGTTTGTTTGTTTTTATGATTGGGCAAACGCGCGCTTAAAAAGCCCCGGAGCAGGCGAAGAGAAGAGCCAAACGCTTCGCGGCTGGGGATATGGTTTAAGATTTAACATAAAAGATCTTTCTCTACGTTTTGAATTGGGTTATCCTCTTGGCAAAAAACCTTCGGATGGCAACAACGCTCATCCCTGGGTTGAGTTCAGCTGCAGGTTCTAACGAGCACAGAATTTTTCCGAGCCGGTAGTGGCGAGGGAAAAATACTAGTGCGAGTTACCCCGCCGAACGTTGCAAAATTATCGAAGAGAATTTTGCAACATCTTCTGTGAGGCGGGGCAATGAGCGACCGAAGGGAGCGAGTGGGGTGATAATTAAGCATAGTTCAGAAGACAGATGTCAGATAACAGATGACAGAAAAAATCCGTCTTTATTATTTTCTTTCTGATTTCTGTTTTCTGTCGTCTGTTGTCTGAAGTCGCGGTTTTACTATAAAATTTCTGCTTCATAAGTGCCTGCAGCATAGTGAGTTATAAAAACCTTTGATTTCCGTCTTGACATTTGAAATTTAAAGTGTTATATCTTGATAACATTGTGAAAACGTTTACACTGACGCCATTCGGTGTAAATGAAAAATAAAAACCACGGGTTGTTAATGAACTTAGAAAAAAATTTTAGTCAGAAATTAATTTACACAGTAGCCTTTGCGGCTACGTTTCTTTTTTTTACCACCCCGGTATTTTCTCAAGAGTTACCTCAGGGCGGCACAGTCGTTGAGGGTAACGTCAATCTTGATTACACACAAGCAAACACTTTAAATGTTAATGTCGGCAGCGATAAAGTTATTACCGATTGGGATAGCTTCAACGTCGGCACTGGCAACACTGTTAACTTTAACCGCGACACTTCCTTCGTTTCCTTAAACCGCGTAACCGGAGCTGACCCATCAAGCATCTTCGGAACAATCAACGCTCAAAACGGACAAATCTTTTTAGTCAACTCTAACGGAATTTTATTCGGCCAAGGAAGCCATGTTAATGCCGCGGGTTTAGTTGCTTCGACTCTTGATATCACTAACGAAAATTTCATGAAAGGAAAATATGAATTTTATAAAGTTGCCGGCAAGAACGGTTACGTCATTAATCAGGGTATCATTTCTACCAACAAAGCCGGAGGATACATTTGTCTTCTTTCACAGGCAGTTGACAACCAGGGCGTAGCCATCGCTAACTTAGGAACAGTTACTTTAGCCGCCGGTGAAAAAATTACTGTCGGGTTAGACAACAAGGATTTGATTTCCGTAGTTGTAGATGAAGCTGTTCAATCAGAGATAATCGGCCCTGACGGCCAGACGATGGATAGCGCGATTAAGAATAGCGGCGTCATCCAGGCAAATGGCGGGAAGATTATCCTGACCGCGAAAGTTTTAAACAAAGTTTTTGACTATGCTATCAATAACACCGGTGTCATACAGGCAGCCAGTTTAAACGATAAAGATGGCGTTATAGAGCTTACCGCAAGCGGCGCGCCTATCGTAAATAAAGCAGAAGGCGTAATTACCGCAAGCAAGCAGATAACCATTGTTAACGAAATAAGCGATATTATAAATGAAGGAACAATTAGCGTGGTTAGCCCCATTGCAGACATAGCGGTAATTACTATTACCGCCAATAACGGAAGTATAGTAAATACCGGTTCAGTTACCGCAAACGGAACAAGTACGGCAATTAATGGCGGAAGAGTTGCTCTCTTGGGCGCGACACTCCTTCAGAACGGTTTAATTTCAGCAGATGCTTACGAAGCCGGAACAGCCGGAAGAGTAGAGATTATTTCCCAAACCTCAACCGTCTTAGGCTCAAACAGCGTAACAAGCGCGGCTTGCCCGTTTATCGTGGGTAACGGCGGCCAAATACTTGTCAAGTCAACAAACGGCGGAACAGACGTATTAAGCGGAGCAATCATTGATGTGTCAGCAGGTAGTATACAAGGCAATGCTGGTTCAATTGAAATAAATGCTTTTAATAAATTAGGTTTTTACGGTTCGATTAATGGCCGCGCGCCACCAGCGTATAACGCTGCAAACGTTGTTTTTTCTACCAACCTGCCCTACGATTCTGCTCTAATTGATACTTACGCAATCATAATTTCAGGCGAAATTTCTGCCAAAAACATTTCCTTAACCAGCAATCAAGGCATAAATATAATCGGAACAATTGTAGCTGACGGCACGATTTCTGTTAACGCTGGAGGCGCTGTCCAAAGCTTAGGCATCTTAATCGCAAAGACCTTAGTTGAAAAAGGCGCTTCTTTTGCTATCGGTGGCACCTTTGTAGTAGAAACAGCTATCGTCGAAAATGTCGATGGAGCCGTAACCTACGTAGCTAACACTAACTTATCCGGAACAATTAATGATGCCGGTGCGATTATTATCAATCCGGGAGTCGTTATAGTTTTGATAGGCGACACAGTTTTTAACGCCGGTACAGATTTTACGTTAAACGGTAGAATTTATAGTATTTCCAGCGAAACTTACAATTTAACGGTTAACGGCGCAGTCATTACCATTGCCGGCAATATTGTTACCAAAGGAAATGTTGTTTTGGCTTCAACCAACAGTTTAACCCAAACCGGCACAATAATTGCCGGCGGAAATGTGACCATATCCGGCGCAAATGTTACCCTATATGACATCTATTTTGGCGGAACGAGCCTTTCAACAACCGCAACCGGTACATTAATAGTTAATGGCACGATAGAATCTGCAAACATAACTTTTACTACCGGAACCGTAACTGTTGAAACTATTAGTTTGGGTAGCACCAACGTAACTCTTTATGCTGTTGCTTATGGTGGTACGGGTTCGGGGTCATGGGTAAGATTTGATTTAAGCAGTATACCTAATAGCGCAACCATTACCAATGCTACACTTCATTATTATTACAATGGAGTTGGTGGATGGATATCTTATAATGCTAATGTGACTCTTTGGGTACAAAATGCTTTGCCAAGTGATTCAATAACTTTCGGTAATGTCCGTTGGTATCCTTCACCGCACGAGCCATATTTAACCATTTCTTATCCATATACCACTACTACCACAACAAATTATACCGTAGTTAATGGCGCAGACAGCCTGACCCTTAATTCCGGTGATATTAATTTAAGCGGAACAAATATAGTTTTAAATGGTGAAATCGTCACCAACGGTAACGTAGCTCTTACTGCTACAACTGGAGCAATTACCGATGGCAATGGCGCAAATAATAATATCAAAGCGAACCATCTTGAGCTTTACGCGGCAACTGGCATCGGTTCAGGCGATGCGCTTGAAACGCAGGTATCTAATCTTTCCGCAAAAATATTGCTCCTTGCAGATTTTAATATGGA
>JBAZGZ010000145.1:0-4897 GCA_041652615.1 Candidatus Omnitrophota bacterium
TCAGCCGAAAGAAACCTGCAATCGTAGCCGATGACAACTTTTTTTGAAAGATTACTTTGTTTATAAAGATAGTCTGCTATTGCCTGAGAAACTATCTTTACGTTATCGAAGGTAAAATCTTTAGCAATTACCGCGCGCCAACCGTCTGTTCCGAATTTAATCATTTGACTCCTTTTAATGAGCACAGCATTTTTTCAAGCCCCAGTGGTGAAGAAAAAAATGCTAGTGCGAATTAACCCCCACACCAATGTTTGTATTTATTAGCAAACCTAATTTTTCAAATTGCTTTCTAAACATACACTTTATATAAAATAAAACATTATTCCAAACATTGGTGTGGGGGTAAATTCGGCCTAATATTTTCCCTTCGCCTTTGGCTTGGAAAAATATTGGCCTCATTTATATAGTTTATGTTTCTCTATGTATTTCGCCACGTCATCAGTAACAAGGTATTTTACAGAAAATCTTTTTTTTATCAACCCTCTTATGTATGAAGAAGATATCCCCATCTGCACGATATCTACGATAATAAACCTGCGGGCTTTTTCCAGCGGATAGGCTCGTCTTTTAGCTACAACTATTTTTACCGCTTTTTTTAAATTTTCAAAATATCTCCAGGCAGGAAAGTCGTTAGCCAAATCAGACCCCACTATGAGAAAAAATTCTGCCCTGGGAAATTTTACTTTTAGCGCCTTTACCGTATCAATTGTGTAAGAAATTCCGCCGCGCTTGATTTCCAAATCAAGGACCACAAAACGGCTATCTTCTTTTGTGGCAAGCCTTACCATATTTAACCTGTCGGCCGATTTAACGTTATGGCTTTCTTTATGCGGAGGGATATTGGTAGGGATGAAAAGGATCTTATCAAGCTCGAGTTTTTGCGCTACTTCCTGAGCAAGAATCAAATGTCCAACATGCGGCGGATTGAAAGTTCCGCCAAGTATTCCTATTTTCATAATATTTATAAGTAGAAAGTAGAGAGTAGAGAGTAGAGAGAAAGAATTATGACTGTTATTTTAACTAAAGAATTTTGATTCTTTAAAAAATTGCGGTTTTCTTCCATCTCTCTACCCTCTACTTTCTACTCTCTACTTTACTCTCTTATTTGTCCATCCCCTGTCACTACCCACTTATAAGTAGTAAGTTCTTCTAAGCCCATAGGCCCGCGGGCGTGAAGTTTATCCGTAGAAATTCCTATTTCAGCGCCTAAACCGAATTGAAAACCGTCGTTAAAACGCGTTGAAATATTGACAAAACAGCAGGCAGAATCAACTTCTTTGACAAACCTTGCCGCGTTAGCTGTATTTTTAGTAAGAATGCCGTCAGTGTGGTGCGAACCATAAAAGTTTATATGAGAAATTGCTTCGTCCAGGCCATCTACCACCTTAATCGTCACAATTAAATCCAAATATTCCGCAAACCAATCTTCTTCTTTAGCTCTTTCAATACCTTTTAAAATTTTACAGGTTTTATTATCACCTTTTATCTTAACCTTATACTTATCCAATTCACTTTTTAAAAGAGGCAGAAAATATTTCGCGATATCTTTATGGACTAAAAATTTTTCAACCGCGTTGCACACGGAAGGGCGCTCAACCTTGGCGTTTACGCAGACACGTAAAGCTTTTTCGACGTCTACATAGCGATCTATAAAAATGTGGCACACGCCTTTATAATGCTTTATTACGGGGATAGTTGAGCTCATAACGACTTTTCTTATCAACTCTTCTCCGCCCCTGGGGATCACTAAGTCAATATATTCATTTTCTTTAAGCAGTAAATCAACCGCCTTATGATCGGTATTTTCGATGATAAAAAATGGCGTAAAATCTATGCCGCTGTTTTTAATTGCTTCTTGAAGAATTTTACCGATTATCTTATTTGAATTGATAGAATCTTTACCGCCGCGTAAAACGGCAACATTTGAAGATTTAAAAAGCAAACCGATGCAATCGCTTGTAACACTGGGTCTCGCTTCATAAATAACAAGTATAACGCCGATTGGCGCCCTTACTTTTTTTATATTTAATCCGTTAGGCCTTATGGTTTCCTTTATGGTTTTTCCGACAGGATCAGGCAATTTTGCGACTTCTTTTAAGGCCGCACCCATTTCATTAATACGCTTCTCATTAAGTATGATTCGGTCAATAAAACTTTGCGCCATTTTATTTTTTATCGCGCTCTTAACATCTTTGGCATTTTCGTTTAGTATGATTTCCTTATTTGCCAGAAGAGAGTCTGCCATCCGATAGAGCATGGCATTCTTTTTTTCGCTGTCGAGTTTTGCCAATTTATAACTGGCTTCCTTTGCTTTCTTAACCAGATCTTTTATGTATTTTTTCATGGTATTTAATTATAGATGCGGATTACCGCGGATATTTACGCGGATTTACGCACAAATATCTTTGCGTCTATCCGCGTTTTGATCCGCGGAAATCAGCTTCTATTCCTTTAAAACAAAATTATCCCTATGTATTGCCTCTTTGGCAAATTTCTTATTACGGCAATCAGCCAGTTCGTGTGAAGAATAATGAACTAAGCCGCAGCCAAGAATATTTCCATTTGCATCTAAAACCTCAACCGAATCACCTTTTTTAAATTCGTGTTCGGTTTTTATAATTCCTACGCAAAGAAGGCTTTTACCTTTATTCAATATGGCTTCTTTCGCCCCATCATCTATCCAGATTTTTCCTTTTATTTTTTTACTTAACGCGATCCAGCGTTTACGGGCTTTTTCTATCTTTACGTTAGGTAGAAAACAAGTCCCTTTCTGCTCTCCTTTTACGATGCTCTCAATTATCCCAGCCTCTCCTCCGTAGGCGATATATAAATTTGTACCGGTTTTTGAAGCGATCTCGGCAGCTTTTAATTTCGCGACCATTCCTCCACTTGTAAATTGACCTTCTTTATTTTTTACCAATTTATATAAATCTGCATTCATTTTTTCAGGGATAGTTTTCACCTGGCCTTTTTCATCCAAAAGTCCTTCTACATCAGAAAGAATAATGGTTTTTTCCGCGCCGGCAAGAACACTAACCAAAGCAGCAAGCTTATCGTTATCGCCAAATTTTATTTCATCGCTTGCTATAGCGTCATTTTCGTTAACAACAGGAATAACATTCATATTCAATAATTTATCCAATGTCGCACGCGCGTTTAAGAAACGTTTGCGGTTATCAAAATCATCCCAGGTCAGCAGTATCTGCGCACAAAGCTTGTCATGTTTTTTAAAAGCGGTCTGATAAGCGTCCATAAGTATTATCTGGCCCAATGAAGCTATGGCCATAAGCGAATGCGCGTCCTGCGGGCGTTTTTTTAAACCAAGTTTACTAGCGCCGCAAGCAATTGCCCCGGAAGAAACCAAAATAATTTTATAGCCTGATTTTTCTGTTTCTATAATATCAGCAATGATATTGGCTATCAATTTATGGTCGAGATTACCGGCAGGAGCAATTACGCTAGAGCCAACTTTTACAACTATTTTCTTCATATTTCTGCCTTTGGCGCATTTTTAGCCTGCGCCTTTAAGCTTATGGTGTGCAATGTTTTAATTATCTTTTTCTTCAAATCATCAATGCCGGTATGGTCAGTCGTTGAAATTGGAATGATTGTTTTGTGATCTATCTTGCTTTTATCTATTTTATCAACTTTATTCAGTAAGTAAAAATTTTTTTTGCCTTTAACCAGCGCCTTATCAAACGCGGCGATCTCCTTTTTTAGCAGAGCGAAATCCTCTTTAGATGACGCTAGATTGTCGCTGACGAATAAAATTATTTTACTGCGAAACAAGTGCTTCAAAAACCAATTTTGCGCGTAAATGTTTGGCGATTCTTTTTTTATGGCTGGGGTATCCATTACAGTGAACCTTATGGATTTAAATTCAACCGGAGCCCAAACGCAGCTTGTCGTGGTATATGGATAATCTGCTATCTTATAAGCTTTTCCTGTGAGCGCGTTAAAAAGAGAAGTTTTACCGGTATTGGCAAAACCAACGATAACCACATCATTAGGGATACAGTAATAGAGAATTACTTCTTTTTCTTCTCCTTTCTCTGCCGGAAGGCTGTATAATTTTTTATGATTTCCTACACCGCCGTTACCGCCGCGGCAAATAAAGTATTCTTGTTCGTCTTGATTTAAATCAATAATAACGTTGCCATCCAAATCAACAACTTCTGTTCCTTTTGGCACATAGATTATTTTTACTTCGCCGTGTTTACCTTTTTTATTATATTCTTTTCCTCTTTCCCCGTTTTCGGCGATAATTCTTTTTTTATCGTTAAATTTTACAAGATCCGACATGTGTGGGCTTACTTTAAAAATAACATCTCCGCCCCTTCCGCCGTCGCCTCCGCCGCCGATAACTCTCCGGCTGGAAAATTTCATTGAAGAGGTTGAGCCTTCTCCGCCGTCGCCGGCTTTTAAATAAATTTTTACTTCATCAAAAATCATGGTTTTTTAATCACAAATTACCGCGAATTTAATACGAATGTCCACGAATGAAAAAATATATTTATTCGTGGTAATTCGTCCCCTGATTCGTGGATATTCGTGTTCAAGAAGGGATTATATCAGAAATCTTGAGGAGAGTATATATTTGTCGATGTCCGCGTATTCTGCGGGATTTTTTGCGCCTGCGGTATTTATAACTTAAAACCTTGTTTCCTTTTTCTTCGCCTCCGATAGCAGCTTTTACTGTAGCACCTGCAACGTATGGTGCGCCAAGACTGACCTTATCATCGGAAGCCACAAGCAGTACTTTATCGAAGACAATCTCACCCTCTTTTTGGCTGAGCCTTTCCACCTTGTAAGCATGGCCCTTTTCAACGAAATATTGTTTTTTATTGATCTCAACTATGGCAAACATAGGTAGAATATTAGCATAGTAGTTTTATAG
>JBAZGZ010000146.1:0-4893 GCA_041652615.1 Candidatus Omnitrophota bacterium
TAATGGGTATTTTATTTTTTTTTGAATAGATGTATTTGCTAAGAATGGGGCAGCAAAAAATGGCAAGTATTGGCAAGGCGTAATGCCATACATATCCCAGAATAAAAAGTATATAGCTAATTAGGAAAAAAACAAAAACTTCCCCTGTCAGTAAAAATAAAGCTTTTTTTCTCTCGAAGGAAACATAAAAAAATGCGGCTATAAATACTCCGATAAGCAACACTATTATATTTAAAAAGGGAGGGAGTTCCTTTAAAAAATTCTTGCTGTGTAATGTCAGAAAAGCATTCGCATTTAACGTAATGCCGGGAAGCCATCCAATGGGGGTATTGTGTATGTCCGCAAAGAGCGATGATACTAAGCCTACGAGAGCAATCTTGCCTTTTACCATGTTTTCGTCAAGCTCACCGTTTAGGACCTTATAAAAAGAAATACGTCGAAAATCCTTAGTGTGCGCGCGGTAATTTATCAGAAATGATTTATATTTTTCATCTACAGGGATTGCCCATCTTTCGCGATCGTAATTTTCAAAAGCAATTGCGTGGCTATAACTTTCAATAGAGGATAAATTGATATTTCTCACTGTTTTTAAAATCGCCATTTCCCAGGAAAGAAATCCGCGCTGCCGTTCTTTTTCGCTGACCAGGTAGGTAATATTTTTGCGTACAACGCCGTCGGCATCCTGGACTTTTGTAATAATCCCCGAGTTGAAGTTTCCTTCAAGGTGCGCGAAAGGAAATATATTTAGAAAACCTTCTTCATCTATTGAGCTCGCAAGGATTATGCTTTGATCGTTTCCTACCGCTTTTGTAATAAGCTCATCTTCTTCAGGCGTGGTGCGGCCGTAAAAAACAAAATCAAAAGCAATTACTTTTATGCCGGCTTTTTTCAGATTATTTATTACTTTCGCGAAATATGAACGCGGGTACGGCCAGCGTTCAGGAATGTGAGTCAGGGTTGGGTTGTCGATTGTCACAAGCAAAATGTCGTTAATTGCCGCAGGAGGCTTTGATAATTTGTAGTGCATCTTTTGTATAGTGTCATAGATTCGTAAATTAGCACAGTTTAAGAGTGGTATGTAGCGTTGCAGGAAGAAAAGGCAGACTGCAAAAAATAGGCTTAAGAAGATTACCGGGATGTTTTTTTTCATATGGATATATAATATATATAATATATTGGCGCCATTGTCAATTGAAATCGCTATTAAAATCGATATTTTCAGAAGACAGAAGTCAGACGACAGACGACAGACAAAGAACCTAGACACTAGATTTTTCTGTTTTCTGAGATTTATTTTTCTGTTTTTTTGTCCTCTGACTTCTGACCTCTGTCATCTGTTTTCTGAATTCCAGATTTCCAATTTAGTTTGACATATATAGGTATATTATATATAATCTACCAATATATGAGCCGCGAAAAATTAGACAAAATCATCGCAAATTTCGGCAATCCTTTTGCAGAAACCGCTTTTGACAAGCCTTCTACTATTAAAGAAATACTTGATTCTTTTGAGGAAAATAAGGTAGTTAGCGTTGCCGGAAGGCTGGTTACAAAAAGGGAGCATGGAAAATCAAGTTTTGCTAACCTTGCGGATTATACCGGAAAAATCCAGGTTTATGCACGGCTGGATATCCTGGGGAAATTTTACGAGCTTTTTAAGGAATTAGATATAGGCGATATTATTGGTGTTAAAGGTAAACTTTTTAAAACTCACACCGGAGAATTTACAATACTTGTGGATGAGCTTAAATTGCTTTCTAAAATACTTTTACCTTTACCGGAGAAATGGCACGGTTTACGTGATGTTGAAGTGCGTTACCGTCAGCGATATCTTGATTTAATCGCCAATCCGGAAGCTAAAGAAATATTCCTGAAGCGTTCACGTATAATTTCGCTAATCAGGGATTTTTTTAATAAGCTTGGGTTTATGGAAGTTGAAACTCCGATGCTGCATACTATCGCCGGAGGGGCGGCAGGCAGGCCGTTTGTTACACATCATAATGCCAACGACTGCGACGTCTATTTAAGAATTGCTCCGGAGCTTTACCTTAAGCGCCTTTTGGTTGGCGGTTTTGACAAGGTTTATGAGATAAACCGTAGTTTCAGGAATGAAGGAACTTCCACCAGGCATTCTCCGGAGTTTACTATGCTTGAAGCTTATTGTTGTTATAACAATTATGATTATATGATGAATTTGTGCGAAGAATTATTTTGCTCCCTGGCAAAAGAAATAAATGGCAGCCTGGTTCTTAATTATCAGGAAGGGGGAATAGATCTAACGCCACCCTGGCAAAGGATTTCTTTTGCGCAAATTTTTAAGGATGAATTCGGAATCTTACCGGAAGACAATCAGGATATATTTTTGCAGAAAATTACCGCAAAATTAAATTTAACCGGCAAAGGCTTGAGCCGCAGCCAGATTTTAAATATAACCGAGGAAATTATCGAGAAAAAATTTCCCAAAAATAAGCCGGCTTTTATCGTTGATTTTTTTACTTGGAATTCGCCGCTGGCAAAAAAGAAAAAAGATAACCCTTCTTTGGTTGAGCGTTTTGAGCTTTTCATCGCCGGCCTTGAAGTTGCCAATGCTTACTCGGAATTAAATGACCCAATTGAGCAAAGAGAACGGTTTGAAGCACAAATGAAAGTAGAAGAGGAGCTTCCTAAAAAAATTGACAATGATTTTATTACCAGTCTTGAATATGCTATGCCTCCGGCAACAGGTTTAGGCATAGGAATCGACAGATTAGTCATGCTTCTTCTCAATCAACCTTCGATACGAGACGTTATTTTGTTCCCGCTTCTAAAGCCTCTACAAGAAGAGTAGAGAGTAGAGGGTAGAGAGTAGAGAGATTGGAAAAACCAGAATTTTTAAAGACTTTAAAATCTTTAATTGCATAATAGTAATGATTTTTTCTCTCTACTTTCTACTCTCTACTCTCTTCTTATAAAAATATATGAAACAAGAACTATATTTAGCTAAACGCTATCTATTCAGAGGAAAAGCAAAACACATTTCTTTTATCAGTGTAATATCCTGTCTTGGCGTAGCCTTGGGTGTTGCCGCCTTAATTATCGTGATGTCCGTAATGAATGGATTTGATAATGACCTTATGGACCGGCTGCTTAAATTTAATTACCATTTGATGGTCGAAAGCATGGACAAGGATTTACTCCCCCGGTTAAAGGATAGGATTGATGAGATGAAAGGAGTTAAAAGTTCTTCAATCGTTCTTCAGACCCAGGTTTTTGCAAAGGTGGACAGATATATTGTGCCTTTAATGGTGAAAGGAGTTGATCTTAAAGACAAAAATGAAATACATTCTTTTTCCCAATATGTAAAAAAAGATCTGGAGAATAACGGTTTTTTTGTCGGTGAGGGGTTGTATGAACGCCTCGGCCTTCAGGATACAATTGAATATTATCCGCTTGATAAAGCTTTCAAGCTTAAAAGTGAAAAAATACGCGGATTTTTTAAATTCGGTATTTATGATATCGACAATAATTATTTAATAATGGGTTTAGAACAAGCCAAAAGCCTTTCGCCTAATTATTATATGTTTTTAGGGGTAAGAATAAAGAATCCTTTTGATGCAAATAAAATAAAGAATAAATTAATGGAAGAATTTCCTCACGGCCTGATTGTCAACACCTGGACGGATAACCAGGTTTTGCTTTCTGCTTTACAGCTTGAAAAGTTAACGATGTTTGTGCTTTTGAGCCTTATTACTTTAGTGGCATCTTTTAACATTTTTGCTACATTGATGGTTAAGGTTGTAGAAAAAACAAAGGATATAGGAATACTGAAAGCGCTGGGTTTTACCAGTAAAAAAATTCTAATAATATTTACTTTGCAGGGTTTGTTTTTGGGTTTAATCGGCGTATTGTTAGGCACAGCCATAGGGTTGGGCCTGTGTATCCTTATGCAGGAATATCATTTTATAAAAATTCCGGTTGATATTTATACTATTGAATATCTTCCGGTATATATTAACTATCGCGATATACTTGTTGTGGTTTCTTTGGGGCTTTTATTCGCTTTTATTTCAAGTTTATTTCCCGCGATAAGAGCATCCCGGATGCCCCCTTGTGAGGCTTTGCGATACGAATAAATTATTAAAAGGTTGCGTTAATCGGTTACGGTTGCGATGCTCGTATCGGTTGCGTCAAACGTATGACGTAAAACGATAGACGAAACGAGCCGCGCAACCGCAACCGTAAGACGAATATACATAAACATGAATAACCTGATACAACTTACCAAGGTTTCTAAAACATTCCATAACGGACAGGAAGAGGTCAGTGCGCTTAAAAATGTCAGCATAGATCTTCACGCGCAGGATTATCTTGCGATTATCGGGCCTTCAGGAGCCGGTAAATCCACGCTTATTCATATAATCGGAGGCTTGGATATGCCATCTTGCGGTAAAGTAACCTGTCACGATAAAGATATTTATATAATGAGAGATAGTGAGCGCGCTCTGTGGCGTAATACCATGGTGGGCTTTGTTTTCCAGTTCTATCACTTGATAGAAGAACTAAACGTTTTGGAAAATGTTGCCATAAGCGCATTTTGTGAATTTAGAAAATCAGCTTTTAAAAAAGCAGAATCGTTGCTAGAATATTTAGATATAGCCGGAAGAAAAAATTTTTTTCCGTCTCAGCTGTCAGGAGGAGAAAAGCAGAAAGTGGCGCTTGCGCGCGCTCTTATAAATGATCCGGAAATCATTCTTTGCGATGAACCCACGGGCAATTTAGATAAATATGCACAAGATAAAGTAGTTGATCTGCTTGAAAAGTTAAATAAAGAAACAGGAAAAACAATAGTTATCGTTACGCATAATCTTGAATTGGCAAAGAGGGCAAAAAGAACGATAACTTTAAAGAGCGGAG
>JBAZGZ010000147.1:0-1823 GCA_041652615.1 Candidatus Omnitrophota bacterium
GCTTTATAAAGAGAATCATTTTTTTATAAAGATTTAGAGAACGGATGCAGCGGATTGTTACGGATTCAGACGGATGTTTTTATCCGTGACATCCGTAGCCATCCGTTGCATCCGTACTAAAAAATTCTCTTTTATTTTAAGAACAACATCTCTCGATACTTGGGCAAATCCCAATGCTCATCAGAAATAACGCATTCCAAATCATCAACGTGCTTTCTAATATGTTCCATCAAAGGTTTCAGCTCTTCGAAATAAAGTTTGCCTTTTTCTTCTGAATCAAGTTTGCCTGCTTTTTCAAGAAGCTTAACCATTTCTTTCGTATTTCTACGGACATAATAAATCTTTGAGATAACCTCGCTTAAATGCTCTTTGTAATCTTCAATGGCTTTTTTATCAAATTTTACCTTAGCATTTTTTTCAAGCGCTAAAAGCTGAGAGAGATTGTCTTCAAGGAGCTTTGCGTATTCCAAACTTGCGGGTATTATGCTCGCGTTTACCATCTCATTCAAAGTATTGGCTTCAATTTCCAAAACAAGAGTATAGGTGTGTATCCAAATGTGATAACGCGCGACCATCTCCTCTTTCGAAAAGACTTTATACTTTTCAAACATCGCGATATTTTCTTTCTTTTCAAAAGCTTTAAGAGCTTCACAAGTTGACGCGACATTCGGAAGGCCTCTCTTTTTTGCTTCTTTGAGCCAGCTTTCAGAATAATTGTTTCCTTCAAAACGTATTTTTTCGGTATCCTTTGCAACTTGGGCAACCACCTCTAATACTGCTTTACTAAAATCTTTGCCGCCGGAGGCTGCTTTCTTTATCATTTGCGCCACATAATCAAAACTTTCGGCAACTATGGTGTTTATAACCGCGATAGAAGTCGAGATATTCTGCGATGAACCTACCGCGCGGAATTCAAATTTGCATCCGGTAAAAGCAAACGGAGATGTGCGGTTTCTGTCTGTCGAATCTTTATTAAATTTTGGAAGCCTTGCCAGGCCTAAATCTATAATGCTCTGTTTTGAAACTGATTTTTTAGAACCTTTGATAAGTGCATCAAGGATATTTGAAAGCTGTTCTCCAAGAAAAACACTGATAATCGCCGGAGGCGCTTCATTGGCGCCTAAACGATGTTCATTTCCTGCCATAGCCACGCTTGCCCGAAGAACATCAGAATGAACATATACCGCTCTTAGTACTGCCACAAGCACGGCAAGAAATTGCAGATTATCCTCAGGCGTATCGCCCGGGTTAAGTAAATTGTTTCCATTGCTATCCGCTAAAGACCAGTTTAAATGTTTTCCGCTTCCGTTGATGCCGGCAAACGGCTTCTCATGCAAAAGACAAACCATGTCATGCCGGAGAGCGACCTTTTTCATTAAATCCATTAAAAGCTGGTTGTGATCAGCAGCGATATTTGATTCTTCGAATATCGGCGCGAATTCATATTGGTGAGGAGCAACTTCGTTATGCCTGGTTAAAACCGGGATGCCTAACCTGTAAGCATCCTCTGCTACTTCATACATAAAATTCAATACTCTTTCTTTAATTGTGCCAAAATACTGGTCTTCCAGCTGTTGGCCTTTTGGCGAAGGTGCTCCGGTCAAGGTTCTGCCGGTCATAATCAAATCCTGGCGCAAATTATAATAATTTTTATCAATAAGAAAATATTCCTGTTCCGGGCCGCAGGTGGAAAATACTTTTTTAACGTCTTTGTGGCCAAAAAGCTCAAGGAGCCTTAGCGCGGCTTTGCTTAAAGCGTCATCCGAACGAAGAAGCGGGAGTTTTTTATCAAGAGCTTCGCCGTGATAAGAAATAAATATTGT
>JBAZGZ010000147.1:1833-4882 GCA_041652615.1 Candidatus Omnitrophota bacterium
CTCGCGTCAGGCTCGCCTTGGATCAATTTATTTCCGGAAAATTTCTCAATGACTTTTCCCGGGCCGGCAATAGAAATAAAACTGTCGTGCTTTTCAGCGGTTAAACCGGTCATTGGTTGAAACCAATGTGTATAATACGTGGCGCCTTTTGCGCTCGCCCAATCTTTCATGGCGCTGGCAATTTCATTGGCCTGTTCGATGCTAATGGTTTTACCTTCGGACATCCAAACCTTAAACGCGGCAAAAGTCTCTTTTGAAATATGCTTTTGCATAGTTTCAAGGTTAAAAGTATTTTCGCCAAAATAAGTAGAGACTTTTTTTGGCAAATTAATCTTCTCTAAATTCACGCCATTGATTTTGAATAATGCTTCTTGTCTTACTGCCATAATGCACCCCCTTAAAATAGCAAAGCGTTCGCCGAGCTATCACTAGCTCAACGAACGCCTATGTTCGTATTATTCGAAATTATTGCCTAATTGGACACTACAACGTGCCTAAATATGCATCACTTTGCTACAGATATACAAGTAAGCGACTTAGCACCTTGGTAACCCTTATTTTGGATATTAATTACGCTTATTTTCCTATAACAGGCTTACGATTTTTTGTCTTTTTCGCCTTACAAGATACCTTCTTCTTTTTACGCATCCCTGCTATACCTAAAATTGAGCTCATGTTCCAAACCTGCGCAATCGGATCAAGAAAATTAATCGCTCCACCTTCTCCTGTCATATTCATATACTTGTTATCCGCAGTATTCAGTTTTTAGGTTACGGGTGTTACGAAGGTTACGGATGTTACATTCAAAACCTCGGGGTTAAAATGTAACCTTCGTAACCTGCGTAACTTTCGTAACGTTCGTAACCTTTCGTGTTTACTAAAATGCATAAATCGTTTCAAAACCAATTGTGCTCTGATGACCTGCAGCTTCAGCATCATTCTTTGTAAAAATATTCTCACTCGACTGATCGTAGCGATACTCCAGCCTGGTAATAATATTTTTAAATGGGCGTAATTCCATAGTCAATGTATTTTCCCAAACATCCTGCCCTAGCGCTGTGCTGAGGCCGCCGACATTACGCAAACCATCAGGATCACTAAAATATTCTGTCCGGTTCGAAAAACTAAGCCAGTTATTAACATCATAACGGACATAGCCGGCAACGCCAAACCAATCTCCGCTGTCTTTTCCTGTCACGCCATAAACACCGTTAAGACCATCTTCAAAACCATAGTCGGTATTCACTTTAAAGGTTAACTTTTCGAGCGGTTTGTAGGTTGCGATAAAATCTATCAAATTACGGTTAGAGTGATTGTTATCTTCATATTCCGGGCCAAAGAGATAAGCAAGATTAAAAGAAACTTTATCTGTCGGTGCGTAAGCCAAAGCTGTTTCTATGGTTTTTGAACTGTTATTATCTTTAATATCATCCCAACCGTTATTTATGCCGAAATAACCGGTCAGATTATCCAACACCGGGTAACTGGCACGTATACCAGTATGGGTAAAAGGAATCGCGTAGCCAAAAAGAAGGCCGCGGGAAAAGTTCCAGTTATCTTTTGACTCTATAACTTCAGCGCCGGCAAGAGTAACAAATTTACCGAATTTTACATCCAAACCTTTGCCAAGTGGAAGCAACGCGTCAACATAACCCTGTTCAAGGTTAACATCATCAGTATCCCAGCCATATGACTTTATTATTTTAGCATCCTGGCCGAATATTACGTCAGTACGAAAACCAACCCTGTCTTCAACGCTGGGAAGTTTTTCAAGAGCGATTTTTGCCGATTGAAAAGTAAAACTGTTGGCTTCGGTGTCAAATATCCTGGCAGTATTTGCTCCTGAACTTGGTGTATTGAAATTATATTCGTAAGCCGCATCAACATAACCGCTTAAAGTTATGCCTTTTAATGCCTTAAGGAATCCCGGCTCGTCTTGGGCTTTCCTTGCCAACGCGTCAGAAACTTTTTTATCAATTACTTCTTCTGAAACACCTTTGCTATTCTCATAAATACCTAACTTACCACTTAGCGCGTCAACCTTCTTTTCGAGTTGGTCAACTTTCTCAGAAAGTTTCCTTATTAAATCGTCCTTGGCAACATCATTAGGGAATGCGCTGCTAAAACAAACAATAGAAAAACACACAAACAAGGAAAAAAACTTTAACCTCATGCTCGCCTCCTTTTTTTAAGTATGGCCTTATCGCCAATATCTCCCGTCCGTACTCTTATACAATTGTCTGCCGGCAAGATCACAATCTTACCGCAACCCATTTTATCATCGCGACAGCATTCCATAATCGTACCAACTACCTCTCTTTCTCCTGTTCATTCATAATATATATTTCGATTTTCGTTTTAGGTAAAAACAAAAAATTCCTGACGCGCTGCATCCCTGTCAAAACCTTTTACTTCTACAGCCGTAAGTTGAACCAACGCCTATCAAACGCAGTTTGTCCGCTAGAATCTTAAATTTTTCCGGCCTGATTATTGCTTCAATTTTTTTCATTATCCAACTAACCCCACTTTTAGCCCTACTCGCTTCACTCTCGAGTTTCGGTGCTCATTACCCCGGCTCGCAGGGGATGTCAAAAAATTCTGTTCCATAATTTTTTGACGCTCGCCGGGGTTAATTCGCACTATCATTTTTTCTACGTGCTCCGCACTTGAAAAAACAATGTGCTCATTAATAAAAAAAGCGTCTCACCCATTAGGGCTAAGACGCCTATGTCTAAAAAAAATTAAGCGTTCTTTATTAAGAACGCTCTTAGATTACACACTACAGTGTGCTTATCGAATTTGCTTACATTAATACAAGTAAGGAAGAGTGTGATTTGGTAACCACCGAAAGAGGTTTTTACCTGTGCTTATTACCCCGGCTCGCAGAAAATGTGCCAAAATTCCCCCGAGAAATTCCTTCGGAATTTCCGGGACTAAGTCCTCGGGATTTTTGCCTGAAGGCAAAAATCCCAGAGGGTCTACGATAATTTTTCAGCGTTTGAGCGGGGTAGTTCGCACAGTGATTCTTTCCGGCGCCACTAGGGCTTGG
>JBAZGZ010000148.1:0-4877 GCA_041652615.1 Candidatus Omnitrophota bacterium
CACCGGAACCCTACCCTGGAGCAAGTAAGGGAAAAACGCATAACAAGTGCCTTCAAGAATCTCCCAAAATGGCTCTCCCACAACATAATCCATTACCACCCGAACCACCAAAAAGTTGGTTAGCGGAATTACTTGAAAAAATAGCCGATTTATTAGATGAGGTTATAAATTAAATATGGATACGAAAAATTATAATATAAAAATTGACATAGATGAAAATATTTTTCATAAATTCCCTTTTAATTTTGAGAAAAATATAAGATACCTTCTAGCGGTAGTTCCGACGGAACATATTACGCAGCTTAATAGCGTAAAAGTAGTCAGCTCTTTTTCTGGAAAACAACAAAATGCAGCTTATGGTTTTTATTATGGTAAAAGAGAAGGTGCAGATATGCCTAGTATAATAATTTGCGCTGATAATATTTTTAGAAGATTACCAAGATTTATTTTTTATTTAATGCCATTTGTACCAAGACTTTTTTTAGCAGATACTCTTTATCATGAAATTGCACATCATTATCAACGTCTAACACATGGCATCAAAAAAGAAAATTGGGAAAAAAATGCGGAAACGTATTCTAAACACATGAAAAAAAGAGCTTTCAGAGGATATAAATGGGTATTGTTTGTTTTATTTGGTCCATTCTTATTTTTTAAAAAGTTTTTTGCGAAAAACAAATAGGTGGAAGTTCCGGGGACAGCTTGAGCTACTCCGGGTTTAACGGACACCTTAATTATTAACGTAAGCATAAAATGAATAAAATATTCAAAATTTCTATCTTAAATTTTATTTTCATAATAATTTCTTCATTTGTTGTTTGCTCCGCTTTTAGCCAAACTGCGACTTCCTACGGGCAAACCATTTCCGGTTCAATAGCTGTAGCGGGCGAGAAGGATGAGTTTACTTTTTCCGGCGCAAGCGGCGATGTGGTTACGATACGCTTTGCCAAGGCAACCGGAAATCTTAATCCCTATCTGGAATTGCTAGATCCCCAAGGAAATCTTATTACTTATTCGAATTCCGGTTCTTTAGACGCCACTCTAAGCGCTACCGGCACTTTTAAATTTAGCGTGCGGGATTATAACAACACCAGCACAGGCAATTACAATCTAAGCATACAATGCCTTAATAATCCGGTAGGCACAATAACTCTTAGCGCGGGACAAACTGCCTCTGGTAATGTTGATTCTTTTTCCAAAATAGTTACTTATAAATTCACTGCCACTGCCAATGACATTGTTTATGTAGTCTTTACGCCTCTTACTCCAACTTCAGGAAACTTTGACCTTAATTTTGAACTTTACGATTCCTCAGGCGCAAAAGTCGGGGAATTTACTACCTGGCCGATGTTTAATACAAAAGTTACTACTACCGGATCATTCTATCTTTTAGTTACGGATAATTCCCGCGACGGCACAGGAACTTATGAATTAACGATGAATAATCCTGCCTACGCTGACAATGTAGACTATGAGGTAGTTACAGAAGGCTCATTAGAATTTGTCACGCAATTTAATATCTATAAATTCACTGCTAACACTAACGATGCGATAACCGTATGTTCAGCCGCTATCGGCGTGCCCTCATCAAGCTGTTATTTGCTGCTATATGATACTAATGGAACGCAACTTACCGCCAGTCTTGGAAGCATTAATCATATCTTCGCAAGCAGCGGAACATTTTATCTGGCGGTAATCAGTTCCGGGACTGTTGGCATCGGCCCGTATAGATTCATATTATCGCATGGCGATGTTGCCTGTTCTACCGTTGATCTGGCGAACCCTCTGGTTTCTCTTGTCCAGCCTAGAGCAGGGGAGATAATCGAACCCGGTTCAACTTATACTATATCCTGGAATTCTTCTGATGATACCGGTGCAATTTCGCAAGAAATAAAACTTTCTACTGACAGCGGGCTGACATACCCTACAGTTATTGCAACCGGGTTAAACGAAAGCATTCAATCCTACGAGTGGCAAGTGCCGGAAGAATTAACTACGCCACACGCAAGGATTAAAATAATTGCCCAGGATACCACAGGGCACCAAGGCGAAGCTGCTAATGATAATGATTTTATTATCCTTAAAACTGCTTTACCCGTCGAATCAACAGAATTTAATTATACTTACGATAAACTTAATCACCTGACCCAATCTCTTTCCGATGAAGAAATCCAAAATAATTATACATATGACCCTCTAGGTAACCGCCTAACATTGGATATAGCCGGCACGCAAAGCTGGACGCTTATTCTTCCTGTGCCCTGGTATTTGGAAGAAAAAAGTTATTATAGCGCTGCGGCAAGCTGTAAAATGACCCTTGATTACATCCACCAGGATGCCATCCTTACCCAAGACGAACTTTATAATTATGTAGCCGCCGGACAAACCAGGGAATTAACTCCTAATGACGTGCGAACAATACTGCTTCACTTTAAGCCATCGGCATATTATTTTAGCGTTATCGCCAAAGATAATATTACCGATGCAATGCGTGACGTTGCGCACTGGATGGATTACGAAGTTCCTAATACTCCTGTTCCGAATTGCTCGGTATTGATCCCTGCTTTTGGCGGCTATAACAATTGGATGGTCGTAAGAGGCGCTTCAGCCAGCGAAGACCCTAACGCCAACCTTAATCCATGGCAAACCGGCGCATTTACTGTTTATGGTTTCTGGCTCAATGACCCGGCAATCTCAGGAATCGGGGAAAATTCTTATAAGACAGCAGCTGAGCTGCAAAGCACTTATTATCTGCCTTTAACCACCGAAGACAGCTACGCAGGTAAATTTGTTGCGGTTGCAGAACCTCCGGAAAAGAAAAATGAGGCACCCATAAATATTGCTAAACGTTTTCGTAATAAATTTCACGATCAATTAAAAAGCTTAGCTGCCTCGGACGCAGAAATTGATAATGACTCTGAAGATGATGATAAAGCGCCCACTTTCCCGGTCCGCTATAAGAGATTTGACTGGAAAAAGCTTATTGACCCGCATTTGCTGAAAGACAAAAACTTTGTATCTGCCACTAACGATAGTTTAGCGCGCAGGCCGTTAAAAGTAAGAATGCTTGACGATCAAACAAAATTTTATTACCTAATGCCTCTTAGCAAAACGAAAGGCAAGGAAGCATTGACTTCCGCGGTTCTGGTGCTTGAAGGCAATGATCTTTCCTTCAAAGAAGTTTCTTGGGTAAAAACGCCGCTTAAATTCCCTAAAATTTCAAGACGCGAAGCCATTGCGTTAGTTAAGAAAACTCTTCCGCGTGGTGCTTTTATTAATAAAAGAAAGAAACCTGCTAGAATAAAGGCTGAGCTTGTCTGGCAAAAAGGCGTAATTTCCAGTTCGCCTTATAGGCCCTTCTGGAGAGTTACTGCCAACGACAAGACTTGGTTTGTCACGGAAGAAGGGAAGCTGCTAGAAAATCCGTAATAATAAACCCCTCCTTGGTTTTCAATTTGAAAAAAGGTAAAAATTAATTTGACAAATCATCAAATTTGTGCTATAAGGGATATAACTACTTCCTAGAACGAGAAAATTGGAAGTTACTTTTTTTAAATAATTCGCTCTCTAGGTAGAGAGCGAGAGGAAACGCTGAATTTAAATTTATATCGATGCCGATAAAAGACGAGCGCCTTATCGGAAAAATTCTTACCGAAGAAAAAATCATCACGCCTCTTGAGCTGGAAACAGCTCTTAGTGCGCAGAAAAAGAACGGTGAATTTATCTGTACTACCCTCGTAAAACTGGGGGCCTCTTCGCAAGATAAGATATTTGAAACACTCTCAAAGCAACTCGGCATACCATACATAAAGCTTAAAGATAAAATTATAGACCCTGCGATTATTCAAAAAGTCTCCGCTAAACTTGCAAGCCACTATAAAATTATTCCGATTGCATTTAAAGATAATCTTATAACTATCGCGATGTCAAACCCGTTTGACATACGGATACTTGATGATTTAAGGCTGCTTCTTGGTTTCGATGTAATCGAAGCTCTTTCTTCGGAAATGGAGATAGAGGAAGCCATAAGAAAATATTACGGGGTAGGCGCTGATACGCTTGAAAAAATCATCTCCCAAAAAACTTCGGAAAAAATAATTGAAGCCAAAACAAAAACTGAAGATCTGGGGTTATTTACAGAAGACGCGTCGATTATAAAATTCGTAAACCAAATTCTGACCGAGGCCGTAAAGGACAGGGCTACCGATATACACATTGAACCGTTTAGCAACGAATTGCGCATACGTTTTCGAATAGACGGAGTGCTCTATAATATTAACATTCCGGAAACGATAAAATACTTTCATTCCGCAATTGTCTCCCGCATTAAAGTCATGGCTGAAATGAATATTGCTGAACGCCGCCTGCCGCAAGATGGCCGCATAAAGATAAAGGTTAATGATGAGGAATTGGATTTGCGTATATCAACAATACCGACGACGTTTGGCGAAGCCGTGCACATGCGCGTACTTGGCACAAAACTTTTCCTTGGCCTTGAAAAGCTCGGCCTTGCTCCGGAAAATTTAAAGTTAATCGAAAAAGCCATTGCCAAGCCTCATGGCGTAATTTTTGTCACCGGGCCGACAGGCAGCGGAAAATCTACAACACTTTATGCGGCTTTGTCGCGGATAAATTCTGAAGACATAAAAATAATCACCATAGAAGATCCGGTTGAGTATCAGTTAAAGGGTGTAAATCAAATTCAAATTTTTACAAAAATAGGCCTTACATTTGCGACTGCCCTGCGCCATATGCTAAGGCACGATCCGGATGTAATGATGGTTGGAGAAGTCCGAGATTCTGAAACCGCGGAAATTGCCATACGCGCCGCCCTTACCGGCCATCTTGTATTTTCAACTATTCATACCAATGACGCA
>JBAZGZ010000149.1:0-4795 GCA_041652615.1 Candidatus Omnitrophota bacterium
AGGTTTTGTTTTTTAAAATAGAAGCGGATGCCCGCGGATATCTACGCGGATTTTCGCAAACGATTCGCTGGCGTTTATCCGCGTTTAGATCCGCGGAAATCCGCTTCTATAAAATACGGAGGTAAAATATGCGCATATTAACTGCAGGAGAATCACATGGTGAATATCTTGCTGCCATAATAGAAGGTTTCCCCAAGGGGGTTAGGATAGAGCAGGATTTTATAAATCATGAATTAAAACGGAGAATGCAGGGTATCGGTCGTGGAAAAAGAATGCTTATTGAGGATGATAAAATAGAAATAGTCTCAGGCCTTCGTAATAAAGTTTCTCTTGGCAGCCCGATAACGGTGTTGCTCAGGAACAAGGATGTAAAAATCTTTACGCAGAATAAGGATGATTTACCCTTGCTCCCCATACCGCGGCCTGCCCACGCGGATTTATCAGGCGCGCTTAAATATAAAGAATCTGATATCAGGAATATACTTGAACGTGCCTCAGCGAGAGAAACAGTCGGACGCGTTTGCGCCGGAGCGATATGCAAGCAGTTGCTTTCAAATTTTAAAATAGATACGGCGAGTTTTACAGTTAGTGTTGGAGAAGCAATTTCTTCTTCCAAACCGAGGAGTGTTTCTGATATAAAAGCAAGAGTGAGGAATTCCCGGCTCAATTGCATAGATCCAACTGCAGAGAAAATGATGATTCGTGAAATAGAAAAGGCAGAGCTTAATAAGGATGCGTTAGGCGGAGTTACGGAAATCTGGATAGATGGCGTACCCGTTGGTCTTGGAACATTTATGCATTTTGACAGGCGTCTGGACGCAAAACTCAGCTCTTGCCTTATGAGTATCCCCGCAGTTAAGGGCGTAGAGATCGGCCTTGGGATTGATTACGCGAAAAAGAGAGGTTCTGTATCTCATGACGAAATCTATTATTCAAAATCCAAAGGCTTTTATAGGGGCTCAAACAATTCCGGCGGCATAGAAGGCGGTATTTCTACGGGAGAGCCCATTATCGTAAGAGCAGCAATGAAACCAATCGCAACTTTAAGAAAACCTTTGATTTCAGTAAATATTTTGACAAAGAAGAAAGAAAAGGCAATAGTTGAGCGTTCCGATACCTGCGCTATAGCTGCCTGCGGAGTTATTGCCGAAAATATGTGCGCGATAGCCATAGCGGAAAGTTTTTTGGATAAATTTGGTTCTGATAGTTTAAATGATATAAAGGTTAATTATCGTAACTATGTTAAAAATCTTGACAATTTATAAAATTTCTGTAATTTATTTATAAATGCGTATTTTAAAGCCCCACTCGCTTCGCTCGGGGATAATTCACACTATCATTTTTCCTGCGCGCGTTGCGCTTGTAAAAATGATGTGTTCATTAAGGAGGTGAACAAAAAGTATGATTAAACTGTCGAAAATTGCATTATTTATTCTATGTTTAATGATGGTCGCGACACTTAGTTTGGCCAGTTCTTTTGCCCAAGACGTTAATACTCCTTCTGTCGATCAACCAACCGGAGAGGTTTTTATAAAAGAAGGTTTTGGCGAGATCATCTCTGTAGATACGGCCGCCTCAACGGTAATAGCGAAAATATCTAAAGATGAAAACGAGGGCGTTTACGATGAAGTTTCTTTTTTTGTCGATGAAGAGACAATGATTACCAGCCAGGATTCTACCTGGGGCATTGCTGATTTGAAAGCAGGAAATAAAGTTACGTTAGTTTATGAAACTACGGCTGATGGCAAGAATGTGGCAAAGTCAATTTTGGTTTTTTAAGAATATAATAGGGGAGAGGTAATTTATTTGGTTACTAATCATAAGGAGAAGAAAATGAAAAAGCTTGCGTATCTTTTGGTATTTGTGCTAATGTTCAGTATCTCTTGCGCGAAAAAAGCCGAAAAGACGGCAGAGACGTCTCTTGAGGCAGAAACAATTATGTCCGAAGGAGGACCTATAACACTTGAAGCCCAACCTCAAGGGACAAGTATGGTTACTAAAGAAGGTGTTCCCGTTGAGATGGGAAGAGATGCTTTATCTGCCCAGATACCGGTAGAGACTATGGGCGCGTCTGAAAAATCAACTCCAGAGAATATCCAAACCGCATTAAAAAATGCCGGAGTATATACAGGAAGTGTTGACGGAAAAATTGGTCCAAAAACAAAGAAAGCCATTGAAGCATTTCAGCAGCAAAACGGTTTAACCGTTGATGGCAAGGTTGGCCCAAAAACATGGGATAAGCTAAAAAATTATTTGAATAAAGTGGCAGAGCCGATGCCGGAACCGATAAACAACTAATCTTCGGATAAATAAAGGTATTTGATTTTTAAGTATTTTTGGTTTATCCTTGAGATTTTATCCAGCCAAAGGTAGCCAAAATTTTATTTAAGCAACTAAAGGCATATACTCAAGCGTTTGGCTTGAGTATATGCCTGTTTTCTTATTTGACATTTGCAGAAGAAAGCATAGAATAACTTCAATTTATATTAAAAACTAGAAGCGGATTACCGCGGAACAAAACGCGGATTTACGCCCGCTTCGTGCGTTTATCCGCGTATAGATCCGCGGCTATCCGCTTCTAATTATAAAAGGAGGTTTGAAATGTTTTTACGGATTATCTTTTCAGCGATACTGATCCTTGGGCTAGTCGGATGCGCAACAGGTAAAAAAGGTGAAACAGCAGGCACTCAGGCGCAGGAGTTGCAGGTAAAAATTTCTGATTTAGAAAAACAATTGCAATATAAAGACGAAGAGATTCGTGATTTAGAAGAAAAATTATCTAAAGGCAAAGCTTACGATTCAGGCGAAATAGTAAATGCCGCAGAAGTAGATATCTCCAAAGTTACCCCAAAAAATATCCAAAACGCGCTAAAAAATGCCGGGTTTTATGTCGGAACAATCGATGGCAAGATCGGCAGAAAGACAAAAGAAGCGATAAAAGAATTTCAGAAAGCAAATAAACTTAAAAGCGATGGAGTAGTTGGTAAGCAGACATGGTCTAAATTACAAAAATATCTTCAGTAATAGAAGGTTATTTTATGAAAAATAAGTTATTTTTGGTTAAAAGAGTGATTTTGCTTGGTGTCATTTTTTCTTTTTTTGCGGGCAATGTATTTTCCGGCACCAACGAAGAAAGAAAAAATGAAGACCTGAAAAAATTACAGGAAGAATTTATCTGGTGGCCTTCAGACGCAAAACCTGCTCCGGTAAAAGACGAAGTAACCGGTGGTTATTGGTGGTGGCCTACTACTCCTGGGGAAGCAACACCCTGGGGTAACCGTGGTTACATTTATGTTTATAAGATAATTTTTGATTATAAGGAAGAAGAACTGCCTCCTCCTCAGCCACAGGAGAAAAGAGCATCTCTTCTCATTAAAAAGATAATCAAAAACGTAAAAGTCTACTTTGATTTTAATAGTTCTAAATTAAGGGAAGATACAACCGCTATTTTGGAAAACGCGGCAAGGACGCTTCACAGGAATGAGGATGCGGACATACTTATAACCGGTAATTGTGACACGCGCGGTTCCGAGAATTATAATATAAAGCTCGGGAGAAAACGCGCCGAAGTCGTGAAGAACTTTATGATTGAAAACGGGGTACCCGAAGAAAGAATCCGTATCATAAGCAGGGGCAAACTTGATGCTGTCGCGCCTGTGACTGATTTGGCAGGTATGCAGAAAGACAGGAATGCTCAATTTTGATTGCCGAGGTTGAAGAGGTAATGATCCCTTATGCCGGCACTGGCAGTCGAAATGAGGATCTTCCTGCTGACGCAACAATGATAGAGGAAGGAAAATACATTGAAGAGCAGGAAGAGCCGGTTGAAAGTGAGATTAAAGTTTCGACAAGAGAATATACGATTAAAAAAGGGGATTCTCTTTGGACGATAGCAAAGCATGAATTAGGCAGCGGCCATCGTTGGAAATATATCTATGAAATTAACAAAGGCGTGATTAAAAATCCAAACAAGCTGAAAGCCGGTAAGAAAATACTGATTCCCATTGAATAAAGAAAAATAAAAACAATAAAAACGCTGATTGTAGCTTTAAAGCTATAGTCAGCGTTTTCTAATTTGTTTGAACAGACAATTTATGGAACGAAGTGAACATAAATTGTAGGCCATGGACCGTCTGTGAAAACAACCCAGCACCCAGCGTTTATAAGTTTATGCTTAGGTAAGCTGGGTGTGGGGGTAATCCCCTAGGGGGATAATTCAACTACGCCTTTTTGCTACCGCAAAAAAGACAAGTTTCATTATTCGCACTAGTATTTTTTCTTCGCTGCTACGCGCTTGAAAAAATACTGTGCTTCCGCCAAAATCAAAGATTTTGGCGAGATCTCGCCATTCGCTTAAAGCGAATGGCGGACATTAAGGAGGGTAAAATGAAAAAAACCTTATTTCTATTAGTTATTTTGGCTGCAGTTGCTGGTAATTTGTATGCTCAGCAAACAGAGGTTCTTAATGGCAACGGCTGGAAATTACTTAATCGATATATAGAAGGCCGAACGATGCGCATGGTATTGGTTCAGGGTATTATTTCCGGGGCACAGGTTATGAATACAGAACGCGCCAAAGAAGTCTATCCCTCAACTGATTACAACAGTCTTGCTGCCATGCTGGATGATTTTTACAATGATGATAAAAACCTATCTATAGCCACACCTTATGCTTTATACATTGTTTCCCTGAAAGTTAAGAACCGGCCAAAAAGCGATATAGATGAGGCAATCCGGAAATTCAGAGAGGGCTTCAAGATGCAATTTGTAGAAACAGAAAAGGAAAAAAAGTGAA
>JBAZGZ010000150.1:0-1352 GCA_041652615.1 Candidatus Omnitrophota bacterium
AATTCTTTCTCTCTACCCTCTACTTGCTACTCTCTACTTTTAATCTATGACTAAATCCGAAACCTTGATCTCACCGGTAGAACTTAACACTTTTGCTTTGGAAAATTTTGGCTCAACTTCTGATATAACAATATCTCCGATTTTTGTTTTTTCCGAACCTAATTCAACGCCGGTTTCCGGATCAATTAAAGCTTCGCCTTTTCTATATACGGTAAAATTTTTTCCTGATGTTATACCTGCATCTCCCCCGGCATTTACATAAACCAAACCATCCTTAACCGTAACAACTCTCCCCTGCCAGGCGAGTTTTGCGGCTCTTTGGGCAATATATTCAACCGCTCTATCAATGGCGATTTGCGTTGCCTTGCCAAGAGGAGTTGCCTTAAAGCTTGAACTGCCTATGCTAAAACCCCCGCTGTAACCAATACCGAAACCTGAAGCGTCAGCCAAACCTTCCACGCGCTGTGAATCAAGGATCTCGCCGGTAGTGGAATCAATAATTTGGATAATAACTGCGATATGCGCGTTTGATTTTGACATACCAATATTTACACCATGGATACTCAAACCCTGAGCGCCGCCTGAGGTGTTTTCCTGAAACTCGGTAATGTTTCCGGTGACAAGTATCTGCGCGGGTATGATTTTTCCGGTTTGCGCGGCAAGAGATTTAGTCAGCCTTCCGCTTTGAGCCAAATCCTGTTCGGAGATTACCGCGCCTAAATCCTTGCGGCTCAATACGATAAATTTTCCGCTCTGTTTTAACGCGTCGGTTAACTGCGCGGCAAAATCATCGCCTAAGGTCAGATACGAAGCTATGCCGGAGCTATTGTCGAACCTGGTTACCGCGATCGTTTTTCTGGGGCTGGAAAGTTTTACTGCGCTTGATTTGTTTTGCGCGAAAACGTTTGTGCCGGAAATCAATAAAACCGCAGAAATCAACACGGAATACATAGCTTTTTTCATGTTTGAGCCTCCTTAATGAGCACATCATTTTTCCAAGCCGTTAGTGGCGAAGGAAAAATGATAGTGTGAATTAACCCCCACACCAATTGTTGGACCAATGTATGGGGTTTTACAATTGGTGTGGGGGTCAAATTCGTTTACGCAACTTTTCGGCGCTCCCTTTGGTCGCTTCAAAAGTTGCTAATTCATTTGATTATAAGCGAAAAATAGAAATATTCAATTCAAATGTACACCACGGATACTATGTAGGGGCGGCCCTTGCGGCCGCCCGTATAATCGATATTATGGGCGGGGGCAAGCCCCGCCCCTACATATTTATGGCGAATCATTCGTGGAAATTTGTTCCAAATTCGTGGCAATTCCTGTTTACAAAGGAAAGTGGCAGGAAA
>JBAZGZ010000150.1:1362-4759 GCA_041652615.1 Candidatus Omnitrophota bacterium
AAAACGACCATCCCTTTCAATAAGTTTTGGTATTTCATCGATGCATCTTTGTTTCGCGTATATACAGCGCGTATGAAATACGCAACCTGAAGGCAAATTCCCGCTTTGAGGAATTTCTCCTCTAAGGATTATTCGTTTCTTTTTTATTTGCGGATCCGGTATGGGTATAGCAGAGAGCAGCGCTTCGCTATAGGGATGCATGGGATGCTTATACAAACTGCTGCTATCGGAAATTTCCATTACTTTTCCAAGATACATCACCACCACCCTATCACTCATATATTCGACAATCCTTAGGTCATGACTGATAAAAAGATAGGTAAGATTAAATTGTTTTTTTAAACTTTTAAGCAAATTCAGGATTTGCGCTTGTATGGAAACATCAAGTGAAGCAATTGGCTCATCAGCAATGATAAGTTTTGGAGCCAGCGCAAGAGCCCTGGCGATACCGATACGCTGGCGCTCTCCTCCACTAAATTCATGCGGATAGCGGCTTGCGGAATCCTCCGACAGGCCGACAAGGCCCAACAGACGTGACACTTCCTTATTTATCTCTGATTTTTTCTTAACGCCATGGATGACAAATGGTTCGGAAATAATGCTTCCGACGGTCATTAGCGGATTCAGGGATGATTGTGGATCCTGAAAAACAATCTGAATGTTACGGCGAATGCTTTTTAATTTATTCTGCTTTAGAAGGGTGATATCTTTATCTTCAAAAATAATTTTCCCTTCTGTCGGTTCTAATAATCTGGTAATGATTTTTGCCAGAGTTGATTTACCACAGCCGCTCTCACCAACAAGGCCAAGAACTTCACCTTCGTTTACATAGAAACTCACATCGTTTAGGGCATAAATAAAGCCCCTGCCTGCCTCAAAAAATCCGGTTTTTGCCGGAAAATGTTTTACAATGTTTTCTACTTTTAATAAAGGGTTCATGTCTCTCTGTTAATGAGCACGTGATTTTTCCAAGCCACAAACGTCAGGAAAAATCACAGTGCGAATTAACCCAGCACTAATTTTATGATTCTAGTGACTGTTTAAGCCTATTTTTTAAATGGGCTCTTGATTGACCGTAATGCTTTAATTTCCTTTCTCTTTCCCTGGCATCCAATTCTGATTTATAACCTTCGCATCCTATAAGCATCCATGAATTATCACGGTTATGTTCTTCCAGGCGCCTTTCCAAATTATTAGCATAACCGTAATAAAGTTCACCGTCCTTATTATTCTTTAAAACATATACCCAATACATCATAAAATTAGTGCTGGGTCAAATTCGGCCTAGTATTTTTCCTGCGCCACCAGGGCTTGGAAAAATACTGGCCTCATTTGATCTTCGGTATAGAATCAAGCAGCATTTTTGTGTAAGGATGTTTCGGATTAGAAAACAAATCTTTGACCGGCGCATATTCAACAATCTCGCCTTTACGCATAATCGCCACATTATCAACATGCTCTGCGACAATACCAAGATCATGCGTGATTAAAAGCATAGTCAATGAGTTCTCAACTTTAAGCTTATCGATCAATTCAAGAATTTCCGCCTGGATAGTTACATCTAAAGCGGTTGTCGGCTCATCAGCGATAATAAGACTGGGAGAACAAGCAAGAGCCATGGCAATTAAAACACGCTGGCGCATCCCTCCGCTCAAAAGATGCGGATAATCTTTCATTCTTTCTTTGCCGGGATGGATTCCAACCTTATCAAGCAGACTTATCACCTCTTTGGTGGCTTCATTTGTCTTTAATTTTTTATGCAGTTTTACTGCTTCGATTATTTGTTCACCGATGGTAAATACCGGGTTTAGCGCCGACATCGGCTCCTGAAAAATAAAAGCTATCTCTCCACCTCTTACTTTTCGCATTTCTTCTTCCGGCAATAAAAGTAAATCCTTACCTTTATATATTATCTTGCCTTCTAAAATTTTTGCCAGAGGCGAAAGAAGCCGGACAATAGAAAGTGCAGTAACGGTTTTACCCGAACCACTCTCTCCAACAAGGCCTAAAGTCTTTCCCTTTTCCAAAGAAAGACTAACTCCGTTTACGGCTTTTGTCTGGCCACAGTCGGTAAAAAATGATGTATGTAAATTTTCGATTTTTAGTAAAACCATAATTTACAAAAATATTTCATTATGTAGGGGCGGGGCTTGCCCCCGCCCGTAATATCAATTATACGGGCGGCCGCAAGGGCCGCCCCCTACATAGTCAATTTAGGATCGAGTGCTTGCCTGATCCCTTCTCCCAAAATGTAATAGGAAAGCGTGGTAATCAATATTGCCAGACCAGGGAATAAAATCAGCCACCAGGCAACTTCGATATACTCACGTCCTGCGGTTAAAATATTTCCCCAACTCGGGATGGGCGGCTGTACTCCAAAACCTAAAAAACTTAAGCCTGATTCCATAAGAATAGCTCCGGCAATTCCAAGGATAAAAGACACATACACCGGGCTCATCGCGCAAGGCAAGATGTGTTTGAAGATAATACGCAAATCGCTTGCGCCGATTGAGCGCGCGGCAAGCACAAATTCCCTGTTTTTAAGGGTCAGGAATTCCGCTCTTACAAGACGCGCCACAGACATCCAGCTAGTAAGCCCGATAACAAACATAACAATGAACAAGCCCGGGCCGACCAAAGCGATGACGGTAAGTAAAAGAAAAAATGTCGGTATGGAAAGCATGATGTCGACAAAACGCATAATCAAGGAATCCATAAAACCTTCATAGAAACCGGCGAACGCGCCTAAAATAATCCCTATCAGCGTAGCAATCCCTATGGCGACAAAACCAACCGCAAGAGAGATGCGCGAACCAAAAAGCATTCTGCTTAGAACGTCTCTGCCTAAATCATCGGTTCCTAAAATGTGATGATTGTTTGGTGAAATTAAAACGTTGTCCATGTCTATGGTATTTGGATCGTAAGGTGAGATCAAAGGCGCAAGCATGGCGATGGCAAAAAGCAGGAATACGAGAATTCCGCCGGATACTGCTAATTTGTTTTTCTTAAATCTTTTCCAAAGCATATCTTCTCCAATTAAAAATAAATCTGATCCTTGATGCTAGATGCTTGATGCTCGTGAGCTAGTATCTAGCATCTAGGATCTAGAATCCCTCGCGTTACTTCACCCGAATGCGTGGATCAGCCAAAGCATATCCTATATCTGCAAGTAAGTTTCCTAAAAGCGTAAGTATGGAGACTATAACCACTTCAGCCATAATCACGTTGTAATCTCTTGCCATTGCCGCCTGATACAAAAGCTGGCCCACTCCGGGGATCGCGAAGATTGTTTCAAAAATTACGCTGCCTGAGATTAACCCCGGTACAGAAAGGCCAAGAATAGTTATTACCGGAAGTATGGCATTTCTTAACGCGTGTTTATAGATAACAGTGTTTT
>JBAZGZ010000151.1:0-4704 GCA_041652615.1 Candidatus Omnitrophota bacterium
CAATAACGATATTTATTTCCTTAGGCAAACTTTCCTGCTTGCGAGCAAAGCCGAAGGGCTTACTTCCCCTAATCCTTTGGTGGGCGCGATTATTGTTAAAAATAATAAAATTATATCTTGCGGGTTCCATAAAAAAGCCGGAGGAGCTCACGCTGAAATAGAGGCAATTAAAAAAGCAAAACAAAATTTGCGAGGCGCAACGCTTTATATAAATTTAGAGCCATGCTGCCATTTCGGTAAAACTCCGCCCTGTGTCGATGAAATCATAAAGACAGGTATCAAGCAGGCGGTTATTTCTACCGTAGACCCAAATCCAAAAATTTGCGGCAATTCTATAAAAAAGATGAAAGCGGCCGGTATCAAAATCAGCCTGGGATTACTCAAGGATGAAGCGGAAAAAATTAACGAAGTATTTTTTAAAAATATGAAAGAAAACCGGGCTTTTGTGGTTGCGAAAGTCGCCCAAACGCTTGATGGAAAAATTGCGACTAGTGCCGGGGTTTCGAAATGGATTACCACCGAATCCAGCCGTAAATTCGCAAAAAGTTTACGCGATAAATATGATTCAATTTTAGTCGGGATAAATACAGTTTTAAAAGATAACCCAAGACTTAACGGATTAAAAAAGATACCTTACAAAGTAGTAATTGACCCTCATTTGCGTATAGATAAAAAAAGTTTTATTGTAAGAAACCATCCCGAGAAATTGATAATTTTCACTTCGAAAAAAGCTAAAACAAGAAAAGCCTATAAAGACGTCAGGATATTTGCCATAGATGAAAAAAAAGGTAAGCTGGATTTAAACGTAATGCTGAAAATTTTATTTAACCTAGGTATAGCTTCTTGTTTCGTTGAGGGTGGTTCGCAAACTTTAGGGAATTTTTTGGATGAAAAACTGATAGATAAAATGCACTTTTTTATCTCTCCAAAAATAGTTGGAGGAAAAAACGCGCTTACCTCTATAGGCGCTAAGGGCTATGAAACTTTGAGCCAGAGCCCCCACCTAAAGGAAATCGAGATAAAAAGAATAGGCCAGGACATATTAATAACCGGTTACCCTTGTTATGACGCAAAATAATTTGCATAAACTGATTTTAAAGAGGCGAACAATCAGGCTTTTTAAGCAAAAAAAAGTTTCCGGGAGTATAATCAAAAATATTATAGATTCCGCAAGAGTCGCGCCATCCGCGGCTAATTTGCAATTTATCGATTATCTGGTTGTGGATAAAGATGAGTTATGCGGTAAAATTTTTGAAGCCTCGACTTTTGCCGCGTATATTTACCCTAAACGCACTCCTGCGGAGGGTAAGCGGCCGGTGCTTTATATTATTTTACTCATTAACAACGAACGTGTTAAGGAACCCAATTTACGCGATATCGGCGCGGCAGCAGAAAACATACTTTTGTGCCTTGAAGCATTTGGCCTGGGCGGCAGCTTCCTGCAGAATATCAATAAAGATAAAATCAGAAAAGCGTTAAATATCGGCGATAAATATGAAATAGATTCCTTAATCGCTGCAGGCTATCCCGCAGAATCGCCAAAACTTGAAACAGATCTTCTAAATATAAAATATTGGCTTGACGATAAAGACTGTTTGCATGTCCCGAAGCGGCCATTAAGCGATATTTTGCATTATAATAAATTGGATAAATAAATATGAATCCAGCCCTTCCAAAGCAGAATACGTATAGCTGTAAAAATTTGGAAAGGTTGAGACAAAAAGATAATTTATTAAAAAAAGATGTTTTAAAAAAGGAAGAGCTGGATGAAAGAGTTCGATAAGCTGGTAGAAATAATAAAGTTGTTGCGTTCTCCTAAGGGCTGCCCATGGGATAGAGCGCAAAAAATTAATAATTATAAAAAGTTTCTCCTTGAAGAAGCCTATGAGCTTATTGATGAAATAAACCAGGATAAGCCCGAAGCAGTAAAAGAGGAACTGGGTGATCTTTTTATCATACTCGTAGTTCTCGCGGAGATGTTTGATGAAAAGCGCAAATTTACTCTGGCTCAAGTTTTAAACGGAGTAAGCGAAAAACTTATTTCGCGCCACCCCCATGTATTTGCCTCTGAGAAATTAAAGACCGATAAAGAGGTCCTGGCATATTGGATAAAGCATAAAGCTAAGCACAAGAAAAGAAAAACAATTAAGGAAAGGCTTCCGCGCATGGCGCCGGCGCTTCTCTTGGCGGATATATTTTTTAAAGAATACGCTTCTATCGAGAAAAACAAAAAGCAGAAAAGGTCGCAAACTTTGCAAAAAATAAAGAAGAATACAGAGTTATTGAATAAACGCTATAATAAAAAAAATCTTCTTTCGGAAATTTTGTTTGATATCGCCGCTTTTGCTTCAGCCAATCATATTGATCTTGAAAATGCACTAAGAGAAAAGGTTATAAAGGAAGCGGATAAGGCAGCTTATTAAATAATCAAGCAATAAATTTCAATGGCAATAAAAATTGCCAGAAATTTATTGGTTTGGTCGAGACGGAACTCATATCTTGGCTATTTAGCAATTTTGTATTATAATTATACCTTATGACAACCAATAGAAGACTATTAAGATTAAAGGTTTGTGATTTTCTTGAAGTATGCAGCTTAAACGAAGTAGCTAAATCCGTTAAGGCCACAACGCGGGATTTAACTCCGATGGGGATATGCTTTTGTTCTGAAGCTGAATGGAAGCCTGGCCATGTGCTTATGATTGACTATTTTATCCCGGAAGAATTTGAATCAATTAAATTAAAGGTCGCTGTGGTTTGGTCTGAATTTATCGACACAAAAGACGGTTATTTCTGCGGCGGTGAAATCATAGAAGTAGAGCAGGACAAGCAAGAAAAATTCGCAAATTATTACGCCAAAAAGTTGAAAGACCTTTCTTTTTAAAATTTACACCGCTAAACCGCAAAAACCCACAAAGACGCAAAAAAATTCTTTGCGTTTTTGCGGCATTTAGCGGCTTTGTGGTGTTGATAAACTATGTCTAACGTCTTCTTAAAAAAGATAAACTACGAAACCCTTCTAAAAAACCCCGAAGAAGTTTTAAAAGGTATCGAAGTATCAGGCATCGCTGATGATTTCAAGAAAGATCAATTCGCCGGTTTAAAGATTCATTTCGGAGAAAAAGGAAACAAATCCTACATTAATCCCAATTTTCTTTTACCCCTGGTAAAGTTTTTAAAGAAACGTCAAGCCAGGCCTTTCCTTTTTGAAACTAACACGCTTTATCATGGACAAAGGGCAAATACCATAAGCCATATGAATTTGGCATTTAATCATGGTTTTGGAAAGCTTGATGTTCCGATTATTATAGGCGATGGTATAAAAGGAAATGATTATGTTGAAATGCAGATAGATAAGAAACATTTTTCAACCTGCTATCTCGCAAGCGCCCTTAAAGACGTTGACTATCTATTGGTTCTCTCACATCTGACAGGGCATATGTTGACCGGATTTGGCGCTGCCATAAAGAATTTGGGTATGGGTTGTGCTTCGAGAAGAGGCAAACTTGCCCAGCATTGCCAGGTTACGCCGTTTATCCATGATAAAAGATGTACTTTGTGCGGGTTGTGCAAAAATAATTGTCCGGCAATGGCCATAGAGAAAAAGGAATCAGCGTGTTTTGTGGTTCAGGATAAATGTATCGGTTGCGCCCAATGTATCAGTGTTTGTCCTGTAGGGGCGGTAGATATTATCTGGTCGGAAGAATACAACCTTATCGGTGAGAAATTGGTTGAATATGCTTATGCCGTAACTAACAAAGTTAAGTGTGCTTATATAAATTTTTGTCTTTATGTTACAAAAGAATGCGATTGTATGAATAAAGAGGAAAAAGGTTTTATAAAAGATATCGGTATGCTTTTTAGCCGTGATCCGGTAGCGATAGACAAGGCAAGTATAGATCTTGCGCTGCAAGAAGAGAATAAAGATATGTTCCTTGAAATCCATCCGAAAATAGAGTATATGCACCATCTTCAATATGCCCAAAGTATAGGGTTGGGCTCCTTGGAGTATAAGCTTATTGAGATATAAAATAAACCAAAATTGTGAGAGATCCTAGATGTTAGATTCTGGATACTCGTTGTTTTTATTTTTACGAGCATCTAGCATCAAGTATCGAGTATCCTTTTAGTTTAATTAATATGAACAACGAAACACAATTTCCCGAAGTTATAGTTGTGGAGGCTTCCGCGGGAAGCGGAAAAACCTTTGCTTTGGCAAAGAGATATCTTGATCTCGTTATAAACCCACGCCTAAAGACAACCTCGTTCCCTCTACGTAATATTCTGGCGATCACATTTACCAATAAAGCGACTATCGAGATGAAAGAGAGAATACTGGAATTTTTAAAGAGGATAGCTCTTGATGAATTCGAAAATAAGGAACAAGAAAAAGAAATTTTGTCCTCTCTTGGCGTTGATAAAAAATCCGCGCAAGGCTTGGCCGCCAAAACCATGGAAGGGCTTATTGATAATTACACATACTTTCAGGTAAAAACCATAGACAGTTTTATCAATGCCATTTTAATGGGTTCGGCATTAAATATCGACAGGTCCGCTCATTTTACGATAAAGCACGATTATAGTAAGTATCTTGCGTATTGTCTTGATAATGTGATTGATCTTGCTGCGCAAGACAAAAACGTGCTTTTGCTTCTGGAAGATTTTCTTATGCATTATCTTTTTGTTGAAAATAAAAGTTCATGG
>JBAZGZ010000152.1:0-4696 GCA_041652615.1 Candidatus Omnitrophota bacterium
GACACGGGCCATACTCCTACGGGAGGCAGCAGTCGAGAATATTCGACAATGGGCGAAAGCCTGATCGAGCGACGCCGCGTGCTTGAAGAAGCCCTTCGGGGTGTAAAGAGCTTTTCTCAGGGAGGAAGTTATTGACAGTACCTGAGGAATAAGGAGCTGCTAATCACGTGCCAGCAGCCGCGGTAATACGTGAGCTCCAAGCGTTATCCGGATTTATTGGGCGTAAAGCGTTCGTAGGTGTTCTGTTGCATCTTTCGTTAAATATTCAGGGCTTAACCTTGAAGGTGCGGAAGAGATGGGCAGAATTGAGGGCACTAGGGGCTGATAGAACGGTCGGTGTAGGGGTGAAATCCGTTGATATCGACCGGAATACCAAAAGCGAAGGCATTCAGCTGGGGTGACCCTGACACTGAGGAACGAAAGCGTGGGGAGCAAAAAGGATTAGATAAATCCTTGAGCAATTTTTAAAGTTGCTCTAAAAGGTGTCCTTTTCGATGGCGACATCGAAATTGCATCCAACTGTATCGGGGAAACCCATTTTAAAAAAATGGATAATCCCGAGGGAAGTACAACTTAAAAACTAAATTCAATTACAAGTTCCAAATAAGTTCTAAACAAAAAAGAGGTTTTTATAGAGAACCTCTAAAACTCTCTGATGTTGCCGTTAGAAGTGGACGTGTCGCCAGTAGTTCGACCACCGCCAGAAGGCCAAGGTGGCCCTGATGCGGCAGTAGAATCTGATCGCCATCTGGCTGATCTTGCAGCGTTGGTCGATAAAAATAATTTTTTCTTCGGCCATAGATTTTCTCCTTCTGAAGCTAATGGCATTAAGAACAAAACGATACAATTATAATAACAAAATAAATTATAGTTGTCAATAGCAAAACGAACTTAGAATTTATTTGGGATTTGTAATTTTGGATTTAGAATTTAAGAAGTTGTACCCCGTAGAGACTATCCCGAGAGGGAGTACTAAAATATCTAAAAAATATTTTGGGAAACGTTGGATTTCTGAAATTGTTCAGCTTACGGGTTTTGATAAATCTGTGGTTGAAAAATATTTAGAGATTAAAAAATCTAGATACAAAAAATTTCAGAAAATGATATAGTCCGATCCTTCGAGTAATCGGAGAAATATAAAAATCTACAAGAAGACCCTTGTAGTCCACGCTGTAAACTATGAACACTGGCTATTTGAAGTGTCGACCCTTCAAGTGGCGAAGCAAACGCGTTAAGTGTTCCGCCTGGGAAGTACGGCCGCAAGGCTAAAACTCAAAGGAATAGACGGGGCCTCACACAAGCGGTGGATCACGTGGCTTAATTCGACAACAAGCGAGGAACCTTATCCAAGGTTTGACATCCTATCGAAGTCCTTCCGAAAGGTAGGACGCCTCACAAGGGCGGTAGGACAGGTGCTGCATGGTTGTCGTCAGCATGTGCCTTGAGGCGCACCCTTAAATGGGGTAACATGCGCAACCCTCACTCTGTGTTTTAAATGTCACAGAGAACTGCCCGAGATAATTGGGAGGAAGGTGAGGACGACGCCAAATCCGCATGGCCTTTATACCTTGGGCCGCACACGTGATACAATGGGACTGACAATGGGCGAAGTCGTAAGACGGAGGTAATCCCATCAAACGGTCTCTCAGTTCGGATTGGGGTCTGCAACTCGACCCCATGAAGCTGGAATCGCTAGTAATCGCCAATCAGCTATGTGGCGATGAATATGTTCCTGAGGCTTGTACTCACCGCCCGTCACGTCAAGCGAGCTGGGAATGCCCGAAGCTCCGCGTCTAACGCGGGATTAAGGCAGGCTCAGTAAGAGGGACGAAGTCGTAACAAGGCACGAGTAGGGGAACCTGCCCGTGGATCATTTCATTTTTTTATTTTTGTTTGCGCTAAAGCGTAAACAAGAGTGTCGGCTAAGATTGAAAATTGAGAATTCTGTTTTCAATCCTAAGGTTATAGCTAGCAGCCTCAAATGCTGGCTAAATAGCTGGAACAACTTTGAAGTGTTTACCATTTGTTTGAAAACCCGCTGTTATAGGCGGTTTTTTCATTGACCATGAAGGAATTTTTTGATATTATCTTAAAAACATAAACACTTTTTTATTTGAAATAAAGGGCGATTAGTTCAGTGGTAGAACGCTGTCCTGATAAGACAGAGGTCGAAGGTTCGATTCCTTCATCGCCCACAAAATATATATGCCGGAATATATTACAAAAGAAGAATTGGAAGAATTAAAGAAAGAATTGGAACACTTGAAGACGATAAAAACAAGAGAAATAGCAGATTTAATAAGACACGCTGCTTCTTTTGGTGATTTAAAAGAGAATTTTGCCTATCACGAAGCTAAGGAAAAACAGGGTTTTTTGCATGGAAAAATACTGGAATTGCAGGAAAAGATAAGAAGCGCCCAAATTATCGAAAAAACGAAAAGCGATAAGATTCAAATAGGGTCGGATGTTTTAGTAAAAATAGAGAAAGATGAGCAAAATTTAATCATTGTAAGTCCAAGCCAGGCAGACCCCATAAAAGGAAAGATATCCAATGAATCGCCAATAGGAGAGGCTATTATGGGGAAAAAGGCAGGGGATAAAGTAAAAATTAATATAGGGGGAGAAAGGTTAGATTGCGAGATTTTAAAAGTTGAATAAACGGGCCCTTAGTTCAGTGGTAGAACGCCTCATTTGCAATGAGGAGATCGCCGGTTCGAGTCCGGCAGGGTCCACACACGTAGAGATTATTGACAAAAATTATAATTGGATTATAATTGAAGCCAGTACTTTTTATTGCAGATGGAGGTTTGCACGGTGCAGATGGAAGTTTGCAAATAAGCTTTAACCCATGAGGAGGAATAGATATGTTACTTGGCGATGTGATGGAGAGATTAGGAGACATTTCCAGGACTGACGGATTTTTAGCGCCAGAAACTTCAGTTGAGGACGGCGAAGAGGTCATCGGTATTTTGCCGGATGACTTGAAACCTCTTTGGGCCGTCATGAAGGAAACCATGAAGAAGGTAGAAGATTTGCATGAACGGATACGCATTCGATTTGAAGAGGTCGGTGGTGATCTCAAAACATTTTCCAAGGAGGAGAAGAAAGCCGTGGTTTTGGAGCACGTAATTGCCGAAAACGAGCAAGAACTCGTTCACACCTGTTTTTGGAATTCTGTTCGGCATGCTTTTCCTGCCCATGCCACTGAGTCTTTGATTGGTTTGCGCAAAGACTGGCAGGTCATTGTTGGCAGGCCGAAGCCAAGGATATCGCCAATCGCTGGCATTGTTGGACTGGCTTTGCTTGCTGATATTCTCGGCAGGGATTAGCGCTGAATAAAGCCAAGTTATATAGCCCTTAATGCTTTTAGCAGAAAAAGGGCTTTTTATTTTAACGAGTTTTCCACAAGCAGGCCTTTCATTTTATGCTTGCTATGATATATTTTATATAATCAGATTAAAAAGGTCGAAAATAATCTGTTTTCGAACTTTTAAGGTCGGGCAGCATATACTTGCTGCCGTTTAGTAATTATTTATTAAATTAAAATAAAGTATTTTCTGTTAGTATTAAGTAGGTCATCCTAGGCAATGGCCTAGTAAAGTTAACAGAAAAAACGATATGATTATAACAGATTGGTTAGACGTTACATTAGAAGCGCTTAAAGACCTTTGGCAGGGATTTATTATCTTTGTCCCAAAACTTATAGGCGCTCTTTTAGTTTTCATAATCGGCTGGCTTATTGCAGTAATTGTTGGAAAGATAATCGCCGAAGTATTAAGAAAGCTTCAATTCAACAAGCTTTTTGAAAAAGGCGGAATGAGAGAAGCCCTTCAAAAAGCCGAACTTAAAGTTGATGCTTCCGAATTTATTGGCGTTATTTTCAAATGGGTTTTTGTGATAGTATTTTTATCGGTGGCGGTTGAGATTCTCGGACTTACACAGTTCAGCATGTTTTTAAACAGCATTCTGGATTATCTGCCGAATGTCATTGTAGCGGTTTTGATTTTTGTGGTGGCTGTAATTATCACAGACATGCTTGAAAAGATTGTTAGAGCTGCCGTGGAATCAGTAAAAGTGGGATACGGCGGAATAGTTGCTGCTATTGTAAGATGGTCATTGTGGATTTTTGCGACATTTGCGATATTGTATCAGCTTAATATCGCCAAAGATTTAATTCAGACATTGCTTCAGGGTGTTGTATGGTTTTTCGTTATTGCTGGCGGAATTGCTTTTGGCTGGGGTGGAAAAGATGTGGCTTCAGATTTACTCTCTGAGATTAAGAGAAAACTGCAGAAGTAAAATTTCTAGATAGGAAAAATGCCGGGCCCTATAAAAACGGGGCTCGGTTTGTTTTTGCATATATTGTTTTTTATATTATAATTAAGTTATAATAAATCTTAAATTTAAAAATATAGTTTTTTATGAAAAATAACAGCCTCTTTCAAATGCCGGATAATTTAAAAAGAAACATCTTTCTTGCCATTTTTATAGTCTTTGCATTAATTATCGCCGGTGTCATTTTGATTATTATCAATGCGACGGAAAACTTGCCGAATTTGCCTCAGACGCCAGCAAACTCCGAGATAAATGGAGTAAAAGTCAGTGATATAAAAAACTTTGAATCCGAAGATGATTTTAAAGCGTATTTGGCAAACTCGTTTTCCCAGGAGCAAGGTTATGGCATAGGCGGCGGAGC
>JBAZGZ010000153.1:0-4472 GCA_041652615.1 Candidatus Omnitrophota bacterium
TGGCTCTCGGGTTCCTCGAGACCTAGTGATTGAAGGGAGAGATTTAAAAGGAATACATTTTGCTATGGATTATTTGTCGCAATCGAATAGGCGCGTAAGTAAGGAGTATGCTTTGCAAACGGATTTAATTGATGCTGGCGGTAAGCGGGTGGTGGTTATTGGAGGCGGAGATAGCGGAGCCGATTGCGTAGGCACTGCGCATCGCCAAGGAGCAACCTGTGTGGTACAAATTGAAGTTTTACCGCAACCTGCAGAATGCCGGACTCCGGCCCAGCCTTGGCCAAAGTATCCATTGCTTTTGAAAGTATCCTCAAGCCATGAGGAGGGAGGCCAGCGTCATTGGGCAGTGTTGACCAAGCGCTTTATGGGAGAAAAAGGTTTAGTGAAGAAACTTTCCTGTATTAAGGTTGCCTTTACTAAGGCCAGCGGGAAAACTTGTTCTACGATGCGAGAGGTCGCCGGAAGTGAGTTTGAAATTAATGCAGATTTAGTTATTTTGGCGGTGGGATTTTTGCATCCCGAACATACGGGTTTATTGGATGACTTAAAGGTTAAATTTGATCAGCGCGGTAATATTTCTACGCAGGAAAATTATATGACGAGCGTAGAAAAAATATTTTCGGCAGGAGATATGCGGCGCGGGCAATCATTAGTCGTCTGGGCGATTGCCGAAGGAAGGCGCTGTGCTTATTTTATGGATAAGTATTTGATGCAGGAAAGCAATTTACCGATTATTTAGTGGGGTGAAGAGATGATTAGTACCGGAATAAAAGGATTAGATGGTGTAATTACAGGATTAAGGCTTGGTGATAATGTCGTCTGGCAAATTGATGATCTAAATGATTATGCCGACCTGGTAAAACCTTTTGTGCGCCAGGCTTTAAAAGATAAAAAGAAAGTTATTTATCTGCGCTTTGCAGCGCATAAAGAGCTGGTTAAACCTTCGGCGCAGATAAAACGCTATGAACTCAAAGCTCAGGCAGGATTTGAATCTTTTACGGCCAAAGTAAATAGTATTATTACGCAGGAAGGCGAAGGGGCCTATTATGTATTCGATTGCTTATCGGAACTTCTTTTAGCCTGGGCCACAGATTTAATGATCGGAAATTTCTTTATGGTTACCTGTCCGTATCTTTATGAGCTTAAGACGGTGACTTATTTTTCGATATTGCGGAATAATCACTCTTTTAAATCGATAGCCCGTATCCGTGAAACCACTCAATTGCTTATGGATGTCTACCATTGTGAAGGCAGTTTTTATATACATCCGTTAAAGGTTTGGAATCGTTATTCTCCGACGATGTTCTTACCGCATCAAAAAGAAGGCGAGAAATTTGTTCCCATAACCGATAGTGTTAATGCGGTGGAAATATTATCATATATTCGTCAAAAGGGAGCACAAAGCGTTAAGAGAAATTTAGATTATTGGGACCGTTTATTTCTGGAAGTAGAGGCGTTGGTTAAAGCGAAGTCTTCATTGAGCCAGAAAAGCGAAATGGTAAAAAGGCTCTGCAGCATAATGATCGCTAAAAATAAAAAGATTTTGTCCTTAGCGATGCGTAATTTTTCGCTGGAAGAGTTAATTGAAATTAAATCCAGATTAATCGGAACAGGTTTTATCGGAGGTAAAGCGGTGGGAATGCTTTTAGCGAGGAAGATTCTCTCTAAAAGCAAGCTGTTGGATTGGCCGAGGCTTTCTGAACCGCATGACTCTTTTTATATAGGCTCAGATATATTCTATTCGTTTATCGTGCATAACCGCTGGTGGAAATTACATATGCAGCAAAAGAGCCCGGAAGGATACTTTAATATCGCCAGAGTACTTAAAGAAAAGATGCTTTATGGAATTTTTCCGGATGAGATTATGGAGCATTTTCAGCAGATCGTTGAGTATTTTGGTTCTTCTCCGATTATTATTCGTTCGAGTTCTCTTTTAGAGGATGATTTTGGAAATGCTTTTGCCGGTAAATATGAAAGCATCTTTTTAGCTAACCAGGGGAGCCCGGAACAAAGATATATTCAATTCGCCGAAGCGGTAAAGAAAATCTATGCCAGCACCATGAATGAGGACGCCTTAGTCTATAGAAAACAAAGAGGGTTGGATAAGCTGGATGAACAGATGGCGCTTTTAGTACAGCGAGTTTCCGGTTCCCCGCATAAAAATTATTTTTTTCCGGATCTGGCGGGAGTGGGCGTATCTTATAACACCTATGTTTGGAATAAAGATATTGATCCAAAAGCGGGGATGCTTAGATTGGTATTTGGATTGGGCACCCGGGCGGTTAACCGCGTGGAAGGTGATTATCCCCGGATGGTGGCATTAAGCGATCCTTCGCGCAGGCCTTATGCGGAAAAAGACGACTTAAGAAAATATTCGCAGCATATGGTCGACCTGATAAATACCAAAGAAAATACCTTTGAAACTATTTCTTTTGAGAAAATAGTAAGCGATAAGTCTTTTTCAAAAATCGAAAGTATCGCCGATAAAGATGATGAATCCGGAAGCTTAATGCGAGAAAGAGGCTTTGCGGATAAGGATTATTGGATATTGACCTTGGATAAAGTTTTAGATAAAAAGGCGTTAATCAGCTCGTTGAAAAAGATATTAGAATTGCTGGAAGCAAGCTATCGTTATCCGATTGAAATTGAGTTTACCATTAATTTTACCAAGGATAATAATTTCAAAATTAACCTTCTGCAGTGCCGGCCGCTGCAAACCAGGGGATTGGGCCCGAAAGTTGATATGCCGGAACAAATAAATAAAACAGATAAGCTTTTTCAATCACTGGGCTATTTTCTGGGAGGTAATATTTCGCAGAGGATTGATTTGGTTATTTTTGTTGATCCACAAGCTTATAATAAATTAACTTTGACGGATAAATATGAAACTGCCCGGATTGTAGGAAATTTAAACAGAGTTATAAAGAACAGGGAAGAAATGCCTACCTTGCTTATGGGGCCGGGTAGATGGGGTACGACTACGCCGTCTTTGGGGGTGCCGGTAAAATTTGCGGAGATTAATAATGTGGCGGTTTTAGCGGAGATTGCTTTTTCGGCAGGCAACCTTATGCCGGAGCTATCCTTTGGAACGCATTTTTTTCAGGATCTGGTAGAGACGAATATATTTTATGCCGCTTTGTTTCCCGAAAAAGAATACTGTGTGTTTAATAATACAAAGTTAACCGGGTTAAATAATTTGTTCGCGAAATTTATGCCGGAAGCAGTTAAATACGAAGATGTGATTGGAGTCTATGATTTTAGTCAGAAGCCTTTAAGATTGATGTCGGATGTGGTTACGCAGAAAGTTATTTGTTTTCAACCTTGAGTAAACGCTCTCCCGCCTCAAATTATTCGGCGGGATTAATTCGCGCATTGACTTACTTGTGCTGTCGCGTTCGTAAGTCAAGCGCTCATTAAAAAATGGAGGGTTATTTAGAAATGTCTAAATATATTTTTGTAACCGGAGGGGTTATTTCCAGCTTAGGTAAGGGGATTGCCTCTGCTTCTATTGGTAAGATCTTAGAATCCCGAGGTTTAAAAGTTACGCTGATGAAACTGGATCCTTATATCAATGTTGACCCGGGGACAATGAATCCTTATCAGCATGGAGAGGTTTACGTTACTGAAGACGGAGCGGAGACGGACCTGGATCTTGGGCATTATGAACGTTTTACGCATACGCTTTCATCGAAATTTAATAATATCACTACCGGTCAAATTTATAATAGTGTGATTTCTCGGGAACGCAAGGGAGATTATTTGGGAAAGACAATTCAGGTTATTCCGCATATTACGGATGCGATTAAGGAGAGAATAAAAAAGTGCGCGGAGGTTTCTAAGGCGGATATTGTGATTGTTGAAATCGGAGGAACGGTTGGAGATATTGAAAGCTTACCTTTTCTGGAGGCATCCCGGCAATTCCGGTTGGACATGGGTGCGGAGAACGTGTTTTATATTCACCTCACTCTTGTTCCTTATATCAAAGCAGCCGGAGAGGTTAAGACTAAGCCCACTCAACATAGTGTGGGTACTTTGCGCGAGATTGGTATTATTCCGGATGTACTTATTTGTCGTACGGAAGAGTCTTTGACGGATAGCGTGAAAGAAAAAATTTCTTTATTTTGTAATGTCAGAAAAGAAGCAGTGATTGAATCACCGGATATGGAGTCAATTTATCAGGTGCCTTTAGTTTTTAAAAATCAGATTCTGGATGAGATAATTTTGAGTCATTTTAAGTTAATCTGTAAATTCTCGGATCTTTTGGATTGGGAGAAAGGCGTAGTTAACAGGGTGCTTAATCCTAAACATAAAGTAACGATTGCGGTAATCGGCAAATACATTGAATTGCAGGATGCTTATAAATCCATCTATGAAGCACTTATTCATGCCGGAATTTATAATGACGCGCGGGTGGAAATAAAAAGAATTGACTCTGAGAGTTTAGAAAATAATAAAATTGAACACATACTTAA
>JBAZGZ010000154.1:0-4465 GCA_041652615.1 Candidatus Omnitrophota bacterium
AGGCAGCAGAGAGATTTATTTACTGCGTAAATTTTGGAGAGGTGCCGGAGCGGTCGAACGGGCGTGTCTGGAGAACACGTGAGCCGCAAGGCTCCCAGGGTTCGAATCCCTGCCTCTCCGCCAACAGGGATAGGGCGTTGTTTCTAATAGTCGGAGGAAGTAAGTTTTCGTCCTCTGTTTGAAGCAGCGCCCTATTTTTTAAAGATGCAAAAATACCTGCAAATTTATAAATAGGTAAGATAATAAATCTTAAGAAAGGTTGATGCTAATGAATTTACTATTATTTCTTGTAGTTATTGGAGTTTCGTTTATTACGGTTAGAATTGGAGCTATTGCATTTCAAATAACCGGTCTTCCTTGGCCTTTAGCCAAATTTCAAGCTCTATCTTGTTTTACAGGAACAGGGTTTACTACTAGAGAATCCGAGCTAGTTACTTCTAATCCGCAGAGAAGAAAGATAGCTTCTACCCTTATTATTTTAGGACACGCCGGTTTTGTAACATTAATTGCTACTTTTGCTAATTCATTAAGAAATGATTTGGTGACTGTATATAAAATTCCTTTTGTTCATTCAATTGTTCCCTCATATTTGGTCCCTTGGGTAAATTTAGCAATTATTATTCTAGGTATTTTTGTAATTTATAGGTTGGCTATCAATCTCCGGCTTGCTGCAAAAATAACCAGTATACTCAAAGCACATATAATTAAAAGAAAAATTATTGAACCAGTTTCTTTTGAAGATCTTGTTGTAGCAACTGGCGGTTATGGTGTTTCTCGGGTTGAGGTTTGTAAAGGTAGCCCGGTTTCCAACAAGAACCTTGAAGAAGCTGATTTGCCAAAATTTAATATTTTAGTATTGGCGGTAGAGAGAGATGGCAAGATAACTCCCAATCCTACTCCAGATACTAAATTTATTTTAGGTGATAAACTTATTTGTTTTGGAAAATTCGGTGATATTCGAAAGAAAGTGTGCTTGAGGAAAGGGAATCAATGATTGAGAGGATTATAAAACACAAATATTTCTTCCACATTTTGATAGTTGTCGTCATTATTGCGATAACAATTCTTTTTATCCTTTTTAGCGGCACCTCCAATTAAATTATAATAAATGAGAAATTTTTGTTTGTGCCCGAAATGTGCCCATCTAAAGTGAATACCAAGGAAAAGCTTGTATAAAATTGTATAATCTTGTAAAATAGACTAAGCTTAGAAATAAAACTGTTATTAACATAACTCATTGATTTATCGTCGGATGGGAGAATTGTCCAGTCAGACTCCCTGCCTCTTCGCCAACAAGGATAGGGCGCTGCTTCAAATAGGCGACGGAAGGTTTCTTCCGTCGAAAAATTGAGGCGGCGCTCTTTTTATTATAAATAACTTGACAAAGAGAGTAAAATAATGTATAAATGATAATGGAAACCATTTTCAGTAAGCTTACCTAAAGGCAGGCAGAAAGAAATATTAGATATGCCAAGAGGAGAATGTAGGGGTCAGGGTTGGTGGCACGGTAAGTTCAGAGGATGCGGCTACAGGCTTACTTTAGGCCGTGAAGCGATCCTGGATATTTTATCCAAAGCAGAAGGCCATTTGAGTGCTGAAGATATTTACCTTAAAGTCCACCCGAAATATCCTAATGTTGGGCTTACCACTATTTACAGAACATTGGATGTACTATCCAATCTTGGCATGGTTTATAAGCTTGATTTCGGGGATGGCAGGGCTCGTTATGAATTTGCAGAAGGGCCAAAAGGGGCGCATCATCACCATCATTTAGTTTGCACTGGTTGCAATAAGGTGATCGATTATACGGATTTTATTGATGATGAAGTCGAGCTTTTACAACAAACGGAAAAAGGCCTGGAGAAAAAGTATGACTTTAAGATCAACAACCATGTTATTCAATTTTACGGTTTATGCGATAAATGTAGTGGAAAGAAATAGGTGTATATTTTTTTGATTTTTAATGGAAATGGTTTCCACTAACAAAAGTGAGGTGTGATATGCCGTGTTTTGATGGAACAGGCCCAAGGAGTGGCTCAAAAGGAGCAAGAGTCGGAAAAGGACAAGGCAAGGGAAAATCTTCGGGAAAAGGAATAGGGAAAAAGAAGGGTGGGAAAAAAGGAAACTGTCGATAATGTTTATTTTAATTAAGAGAAAATCAAGCAAGGGAGGAAAATAAAATGCCGAATAAAGATGGAACAGGCCCTATGGGGCAAGGTGCGATGACAGGTGGCGGAAGAGGATATTGTGTGGTTAATTTAAACGGTGTAAGCGCAAGACAAGGTTCTGGGCGTGGGCATAGAAATTGTTTTTACGCTACAGGTCTTCCGGGGTGGATGCGCTCGCAAAAAGGCATGCAGGCGTTTGGTGGAGTTGGGCGTGATTTATCTAAAGAAGACGAATTGTCTGTGTTAAAAGGTCAGGCTGATTATCTTAAGGCTGAGCTTGAAGCGGTGCAGACGAGGGTTCAGGGTTTGGAGACTAAATAAGAAAGGAGAATATAAACATGAGAGTAGGAGTCGTATTGGAAGATGAGAATGGTGTGCATGGGAACGTCTGTGCGCATTTTGGACAATGTAAGTTTTTCTTTTTGGCGGATATCGATCAGGCAAAAAAGAAAATTACCAGCACTCGCATTGTTCCTAATACAGCGGTGCATGGCGGAGGTGGATGTGTGGCGGTTGATGAGATATTGAAATATAAGGTGACTCATGTGATAGCTGGCGGAATGGGCATGGGCGCTCAACAAAAGTTCGCTCAAGCCGGTGTTCAGGTATATGGTTATTCCGGCAATGTACAGAAAGCCCTTGATGATTTTATGAATAATACCTTGGGTGGACTTGAGGCGTGTAAGGATCATGGGCAAGGAGGAAGTTGCCATTAAGGAAGGTGATAATATGAAATTATGTATTACGTCAGAAGGGAAAACTTTGGATGCTAAAGTTGACCCTCGTTTCGGCCGGTGCCAGAATTTCATTTTTTTTGATACTGATATGGGTAATTTCGAAGCGTGTGAGAATATGAATGCTCAATTTCAAGGCGGGGCTGGCATTCAGTCTGGTCAGCTTGTGGTATCTAAAGGTGTTAAGGCGGTTCTTACCGGTAACGTGGGCCCTAATGCGCATCAGGTTTTATCTGCGGCAGGGATCAGTGTTTTTACCGGTGTTTCAGGAACGGTAAGGGAAGCTGTTGAGAATTTTAAAAATGGGAAATATAAAGCGACCGATGCCCCAAGCGTTGGTTCAAAATTCGGCATGCCGAATAAATAAGGCAGGCCATTTTGGATGACGAGTTATTAGAAAATCACAAAAGATACTTAGAACGTAAAGCCCTCTATAAAAGTTTCGGATACGATGTAGATAAAGAAAGGGACTTTATTCTTAAGCAGGCGGAGCCTGTCTCGGGTAAAATTCTTGAGGCCGGAACTGGTAAGGGACATTTTGCGCTCGCTTTAGCTAAAGCGGGGTATTCGTTTGTCACTTTTGACATATCACCGGAAGAACAACGTTTCGCAAAACTCAATATCACGCATTTTGGTTTTGATAAACAGGTGAACTTCAGGATCGAAAATGGAGAAAAAACAAGTTTTACATCGGGAAGCTTTGACGTGGTTTTTTCCGTGAATGTCCTGCATCATTTACGTAACGCCTACCAAGTCATTGATGAACTCCTCCGACTTATTTCCCTTAAAGGCAAGGTGATTTTGGCTGACTTCACGGCTGAGGGATTTAAGGTGATGGATAAGATTCATGGGCTTGAAGGCAATACGCATGAAGTGCGTGAGGTTACTTTATCTGACGTTCAGGATTATTTAATTAAGAAAGGTTTTAGAGTCATCGGGACTAAAAGTATTTATCAGGCTGTCCTTGTGGCTGAGAAAAGGTAAATAGTCATTATGATCATTTCAATAGCCAGCGGTAAGGGTGGAACCGGCAAAACAACGATTGCGGTTAATCTGGCGTTATCACTTCAGAATGTACAGCTTCTTGATTGCGACGTGGAAGAGCCGAATCTCCACCTTTTTCTTAAACCGCGTATAAAGGAAGAGAGCAAGGCATATATCGCTATTCCGGAGGTTGATCAGGCAAAATGTATTTATTGTGGCAGGTGCCGGGAGGTTTGCGCGTATCACGCTATTGCCGTATTACCGGCAAGTGAGGACAAGAAGGGGAGTGTTTTAGTTTTTTCGCATCTTTGCCACGGGTGCGGCGCGTGCAGTTTGTTTTGTCCCCAAGGCGCGATAAAAGAAGTTAATAAAGAGATCGGAGTAATTGAAATCGGCGAAAAAGGTGATATGCAGTTTGTGCAGGGTCGCTTGAATATCGGGGAAGTGATGTCTCCACCTTTAATCCGTCAGGTTAAGAAGCATATTAATCCTGCAAGGACGGTAATCATTGACGCTCCTCCCGGGACATCGTGCCCTGTGATCACGGCGGTTAAAGGAAGCGATTTTTGCGTATTAGTG
>JBAZGZ010000155.1:0-4440 GCA_041652615.1 Candidatus Omnitrophota bacterium
AGTTCGCCCATATAAATCCAACGGATCAGGAGTATCATTTTCGGTATAGCGGCCTTTCTTGCCAGAAAAAACACAATCTGTGCTTACATGAATCAGACGGCAATTATTCTGAGCACAAAGAACCGCCAGTTTATGTGGAAAAAGAGAATTTATCTCGATACTTTTTACCGGATTAACGGACTCTTGTATCTGCTTAACGATCCCGATACAATTAATAACCACATCCGGGCTGACCGTGCTCATAATTTTTTCAAAAATCAGAAAGTCTTCCGCTCGAACGCCACACAGAGTCTTTTTTTCATCAAAAATAGAAAATCTCTCGACCTCGGAGAAGGCGCTGCGGATCGTTACGGAAACGTCAAAATCTTTGTTCAACGACAACCACGCAGCATGACCGAGCATCCCTTTTCCCCCTAAAATTAAAACGCGCATTACCCCCGCACCTCCTTTATCCCTTTGATCAACTCATCTAATTGCTTTATAAGCTTACTTCGGCAAAAGTTTTTTTCGAAATACTTCCGCCCGTCGAGTCCCATCTCTTTACGTTCACGCTCATCCATATGATACATTTTTAAGACTGATTCTGCAAGAGCAGAAGAATTCTCGGGAGGGCAGGAAAATCCAGCGTGAGATTCTTCAATAACCTTTGCACCTTCTCCTGCCAATGAAGCAATTATTGGCTTAGCGCATGCCAGATACGACTGCACTTTTGATGGAATAGTAAGCTTAAAGATTTCCTCGTTTCTAAGTGTAACAAGCAAAACATCCGCCAGCGCAAAATACCGAGGCATCTGTTCTGGATGATACCTTCCTATAAGCAAAAAATTCTGACGCAAATTCCGCGCGAGGATTTCCTTATCCACCCAAGAACGCATCCGACCATCCCCAATAATTATCCAATAGATATTTTTATGTGTTTTAAGTTTCTGAGCCGCAGAAATGATTGTTTCAAAATCTTGTGCAACTCCGATATTACCGGCAAACATGACGATAAATCCTTTAGGTATTTGCTTGCGCTCCGCTGCATCTTCTTCAACCACCACGGGGTGGTAAAACTCCTCTGCGCTGTTAGGGAAATAGAAAATTCGATTCATTGCCACCCCAAAATTACTAATGGAAGGAATAAATGCCTTTGATTGAACAAGAATCAATTCGCACTCACGGTATATAAAATGAACCATTTTCTCTACTAATTTTAACAAAAATTGATTTTTGACCGCTTTCGTAGCAGATAGACTTTCCGGCCAGAGATCTTGCACCCATAAAAAAACAGGTGCGGACTTAATTTTCTTGAACACTATTGCCGGTAATGCCACGGTAATCGGTGAATTTGCAAACACAAAAATTAGATCATACTTGCCTCTTAGGGAAAAAATCCCAAACAAGCTTGCAAAAAAAACAAACGAAAAATAATTAAGCAGCAATCGTATCTTTTTCCCCTTTCCTCGAGGAACCAAAGGCACGCGCATAATCTTTGCCCCACGATAACTTTGCCTTAAATTTTTGACTACGTTATAACCGGAAAAAAACTTGCCATCGGGATAATTAGGAATCCCCGTCAAAACACTAACACAATGACCCTTTTCAACCAAAGCGGAAACTAAATCGTTAATCCGGAAACTCTCTGGCCAGAAATATTGAGAAACTACTAGAATTTTCATTTTACTTCTATTTTTAAGATTTTATAGCTGTTTGGCATTCTTTAATTAAACCGTCTGCTGCTTTATCCCAGGAGAAATATTCGGCACGTTTTTTAGCTTTATCTGCCATTTCCAACTTTTTCTCATTATTCCAGCTTAAAACATTTTTGATAGCATTCGCCAAGGAACGCGAATCTTTTGGCGAATAATAGTAAGCAGAATCACCAAAAATCTCCGGTAATGGAGGGTTTTGAGCTGCAATACACAAACAACCATTAGACATTGCCTCAAGATTAACCATACCAAAAGTCTCCATGCGGCTAGTAGAAATAAACACGGTGCAGTTTTGATAACACCATGCAAGTTCATTCTGACTTAACTGCCCTGCCCAAATAACATCCCGGTTTAAATCGTATAATTTAACCAACTCTAGGAATTTTTTATGATATTTAACGGCCCCGTCCCTTGCCTCCCCAGCAATTACAATTTTCAATCCCGGAAGATCATTCTTTAAATACCTCGCAGCACCAATAACATCTTCTGTACCCCGGTAAGATTCTAAAGATCCAGCAGTAAACAAAAAGTTTTTTTCAAGCCCAGAGATAAGGCCCACCGGTTTGGTAACGCCTCTAACTAAAGAATCTCTCCCAAAATACACTAATGATACCTTTTCTACAGGAATTGCCAGTTTTTTCGTTAAGAAATCCTTGATAAAATTCGAAGTTACAATAATCCGATTTGCTCGCTTTAAAGCTTTAATCGATTCCAACCGCTGAATACCTAAACGCAATTTTTCGTTAAAAGCTAACCCTGTAATATCATTAAACAAAAACGGATAAATATTCTGTACCATATTTAAAACCGGCACGTCTTTAAATTTAAAATAACGGGTAACCGGGATATAGATCAAATCCGGAGAAAATCGCCTTAGTTCTTTCTTGAGGATTCTTTCGAAACCAGATCTAAAAAAACCAAAAGCCGGACAATTCAAAAATTCAACATTACCACCAATGGAATCAAACCAAAACGGGACATGTAAAGAATTAGGGGATATACACAACACTGAACTTATATTGTTGTTAGATGCTAACCGTGGGATAATGTGCATAAGATACTTTTTATATCCGCCGCTTATTCCACCGTTAGTCATATTTATAATAGCGATTTTCATAATGTAACCTCGTTCAGAGACGATCCAACTCGTATTTGTTTACTAAACTCATTTATTCATCGACACATCGATTTTCATCTTTTTAATATTTTGTCTTACTTCATACCGAGATTGCAAAGTCGGAATAATATTTACAATATTCCAGCCTATACTTGCCACAAAAAATACAAAATTAATAAAACAATTGTAGCGTCTCAACCTTTTTAGGGATAAATCATTGGTCGGATTTTTCAAAAAAGGGTTGCATCCCAAATAAAGCATAGCACAAAACATCCTAACAACCAAAATGATGCTCTCATTTTTTATTGAACACCTAATAGCATTTCTATATACCAACCAGGAATTTCTGAACTCGTAAGACTGACTGGATCCTTCGCCATAATGCCACACAGGAATATTTGTTTGTAAAATTAGATAACCAGCATGCGTTAACCTTGAGAAAAAATCATTATCTTCTCCATACATATAATATTTTTCGTCGAACAAACCAATATTTCTAAATACTTGGGTTGGGCAAAGATATAAACATCCAGGCAGCCTTTTAACATTCTGGTAAGATAATCCGATTTTTTGGTTATCCACAAAAAAATCTTTATTTTCTTTTGCCACTTCGGTATAACCAATCAATCCAACATTATCTTCAATTTCAAATAAATTTATAACGGTATCGATCCATTGCGGCAACACTTTGATATCGCTGTTGAAAACCGCAACATAATCGGAATTCTGTATTAGTGCTTGTTTAATTCCTTTATTAACGGTACTTGCAAAACCACGGGTGTCTTTATTTTCCAGGATTTCAATAGATTTAAAGTTATTTCTAACGAAACCTATTGATCCATCAGTCGAGTTATTATCAACTAAAATACAATAAAAATTCTTATAACCTGTACGCATCAACAAAGGTAATGAATATACAAGATGATTTAAACCATTTTTATTGGGAATTATTACACAAACACTGGGAATTGTTTGATTTCGAGCCATGAGATATATAAATATCAGTTTATCACATACCGTTTATACTTAGAAAGCAATCCCTTTTGAATATCAGCTATTTCATGACAAGAGATTTTCGAAGTTGCAACCGTTCCTTCGGCTTTCCCCTTTCTACCCTTATAAAAACCCTGATGCGCATCTGGATTATTCATAAAAAATAAATCGTATTCCTTTTTATTCATATCGATAGAATCTCTTATATGTGTTCCTTTATAAGGAAAATATATTCCGAGATCAAAATCATTTGTGATCATTTTTCCAAAACGATTCCTAAAACTTTTACTCAATAAAAATTCAATAAAGCCTTCCGTTTTCTTCACTGTTTCCATATTTTCTCCTGGTAATCCAATCATCAAAAAAGCTTTTACGCGAATGCCCAGCTTGTTGCATATTACGATATACCTCTTATTATCTTCAACAGTTGTCCGCTTGCCCACAGTATCAAGAATCTTTTGCGAACCTGATTCAGCACCAAAACCAGTTTCAATACAGCCGGAGTTAGAAAGAATACTGGCCATTTGTTCCGTCATCTTTCTTGAGTGGCCAAAACATCTATAATATACTCCGTACTTAACGATTTCATTTGTTAATTCTTCTACTCTTTTAAAGGTCAATGTAAAAATATCATTA